>JANYAH010000335.1 GCA_025361425.1 Candidatus Solibacter sp.
CGTGAAATCGCCGATCACAGTGGCGCTCGCGGGCCTCGTAGCAGCCACTACATCCTGCAACACCCGGTTGACCACGTTCTCCTGAAAAATCCCCAGATTGCGGTAGGCCAGCAGGTACATCTTGTAAGATTTCAGCTCCAGGCACGCTTTGTCCGGGACGTAGCGCAGCACGAGTTTGCCGAAATCCGGCAAGCCGGTCTTGGGGCACACGCTGCTGAACTCGGGCAGGACGATCTCGATTTCGTAATCGCGAAACTGGTTGGGCCAGGTTTCGATGGCGGGCAGCGCGGCATCAAGGCCGCCGCGCGCGTGTTCGTCGGTGTAGGCGGGTTTCATGCTAAGACTTTCGCAAGCAGATCGAGGAACAGGCCGACATCGGCCACAATTCCCACCGCCTGGCCGGTGCCGCGGTCGCTGACCTTGGTGGCCACCGCCGGGTTGATATCCACACACACGATTCTGACCCAACTGGGCAGCATATTGCCGGTGGCGATGGAGTGCAGCATGGAGCCCAGGCAGATCACCAGGCCGGCGCCTTTGAGCTGCGCCGCGTAAGCGTCCTGGGCGGCGTTCATGTCGGTGATGGTGTCGGGCAAGGGGCCGTCGTCGCGCAAGCTGCCGGCCAGCACGAACGGGATGCCCGCCTTCACGCACTCGTAAAGAATCCCCTGGGTCAGGCGTCCGCTCTCCACGGCTTGCCGCACACTGCCGGCGCGATTGATGGCATTGATGGCGCGCATGTGGTTGCGATGCCCGTGCTCTTCCTGCCGCCCGTCGCTCAGGCGCACGCCCAGGGAAGTGCCGAGCAGCGCCGCTTCCACGTCGTGGACGCCCAGCGCATTGCCGCTGAGTACGCCGTGCACCCAGCCGCCCCGAATCAGCGACGCCAAGCCCGCCACGCCGCCGGTGTGCACCACCACCGGTCCGGCCACCACCAACACTTTCAGCTTGTGCTCCACCGCGTGCCGCACCAGCTCCGCCGTCTGCCGCACCGCGGTTTCCACCTGACGCTCCGAGGAGATGCCGTTGGACATGAATGCGAACGAGAGGCGGTCACGCTCTTTCGATTCCGGAGTCACCCGTATGCCGCGGAGCCCCACCACGATCCGGTCGCCAGAAAGCAAGTCGCGCAGGCGGCGGCACCAGGCGCGGCCACCGGCTACCACCACCATGGCATCCATTCGCTGGTTCTCCACTTCGATCCACTGCTGCCCGTTGCGCACGTGGGTCTTGTGATTGGTGGTGGAGTAAAAATCTTCCGGCGCGCATCGGTCATGCTCCACCGCCGCTAGCTGAGCATCGCTGGAATCGGCCGGGGCGCACCCCAGGCTCAGCAGTTCGTGGAGCAAGCGGTCCAGCGATACCTCGTCCGGCGTCTCCACCTTGAGTCTAAGATAGGACGGTTCGCTGTTGGTCTTGCCAATGCGGAACTGCTCCACCTCGAACCGGCCGTGATACTCCACGACCTTGTCGAAGATGTTCTCCATGATGTGGGAGTCGATCAGGTGGCCTTCGGCTTCCACCACTTCCTGAAATGGCATAGAACTTCTATTGTAGCGGCACACCGGGCCGCGCAACCAAAATCACCCGATGGATGGCATCCAGCAGTTCCCGCAAATGAATTGGTTTGGAGACGTACCAATCCATGCCGCTGGCCAGACACCGCTCGCGATCGCCTTTCATGGCGTGCGCGGTCAGGGCCAGGATTGGGATGTGGCGCCCGCTGCCGCGCTCCGCGCGCCGGATGGCCTCGGTGGCCTCCAGGCCGGTCATCTCCGGCATCTGTACATCCATCAGGATCATATCGAAGCCACCCAAGAGCAATTTCTCCATCGCCTGCCGCCCGCTCACCGCCAGCGTCACGCGATGCCCCTGCTTTTGGAGCAGGCGCATCACCACTTTCTGGTTTACCAGGTTATCCTCGGCCACCAGTATGTGGAGAGGGCGCGACGGACGGCTTGCCTGCTCCATGGCATCATCCAGGGCGGCCGGTCCGGCCTCGCCGGCCGGCTGCACCTGCGCCGTAAAATAAAAGCAACTCCCCTCGCCGGGGTGGCTGTCCACCCGGATTGTGCCGCCCATCATGGCGGCCAGGCGCGCGGAGATGGTCAGCCCCAGTCCGGTGCCCCCGAAACGGCGCGTCATGGAACCATCGGCCTGCGAGAAAGACTCGAAGATGCGCTGCAGCTTGTCCGGCGCGATGCCGATTCCCGTGTCCCGGACAGCAAACGTCAACAGCAGACGGCCGTCGCCGTCGGAATTTGTCGAAACCTCAATCGCCACGCGCCCCCGTTCCGTGAATTTGACGGCATTGCCAGCCAGGTTGAGCAGAACCTGTCCCACCCGGGTCGGGTCGCCGACTACCCACTCCGGCACCTCGTCCCGAATCTCGCTGTTCACCTCCACTCCCTTCTCCCAAGCACGAAACCGCAACAGTTTCTGTACGTTTTCCACGCATTCGCGCGGCCGGAAGGCGATGGGCTCAATCTCTAGCTTGCCCGCCTCGATTTTCGAAAAATCCAGGATGTCGTTCAGAATCGTCAACAGGGACTCGGCCGAACTCTTGACCGTGGCCAGGTGTTCCCGCTGCTCGCCCGTCAGCCGCGTGTCCAGCGCCAGTTCCGTCATCCCCAGAATGCCGTTCATCGGGGTACGGATCTCGTGGCTCATGTTGGCGAGGAATTCACTCTTGGCACGGCTGCCCTCTTCCGCGCGGTCGCGCGCTTCGGTCAACTCGGCGTTGACCCTGCGCAACTCCGTGGTGCGCGCATAAACCTCCTCCTCCAGACTCTGCCGGTGCCGCTGCAGCTCGCTATCCCGCTGCTGGATCTCGCCCAGCATCTCGTTGAATCCGTCGATCAATTGCCCCAGTTCACCGTCCGTGTTCTTGCAGGCGCGGATCGCGTAATTGCGCATCAGAGTGACTGCTCTGGCGGTCTGTACCAGGTGAATCACCGGGTCCGAAATCGTACGTTGCAGCCGGCTTCCCATGAGGAATGCCAGTAGTCCCGAGACCGCCAGCGCCAGCCCCATAATTTCCATGCTGTGGTCTACCCCGGCATGCAGTTCCTCCAGGTCGGAGGCCAGGAAGACCGTCCCCAACACCTGGCCCTCCAGCACCACCGAACGGAAGACCACCAGACGGTCCGCTTCAAACACACATCCGTCCGCCCGCACGCTGGAAGGCAACTCCGCCCACAAGGCATCCGCCCGCAGGTAGCTCGCGAACACTTCCCGCTTTCCCGAATACAACGCCGCGGAAATTACCGCCGGCTGTGCCCGGAGACCTTGCAGGAGTTCTCCCGCGCTGCCGCCGTCATGGAAGCTGAGTGCCGCCGTGCTGTTGGCCGCGATCATTCCCGCCAGCAACTCCAGCCGGCTCTTCATCGACCTGCGTACCGTGACCACTTCATGCGCCAGCAGAGCGCCGCAAGCCACCACCAGTGCCGCCGCCACAGTCAGCATGATGATGCCCTGCAATTTTCGCTTAATCGAAAGCTGGCCAAACCGTGGCATCAGTTCCCTGCCCCGTTGGCCATGGATGCCGTGTCATGCAAGATCCGGGCCAGGCTCAGCAGCTTCGAACTTACCTGCAAGCTCGATCTCGCGGTGGCGTCCACGTTGATCTCCAGCTTCACCCTGGACTCCACTACATTGAGATTGATGGCTCCGCCGCTCTCGCAGAAGCCCGACACGTCGCCCACGGTCAGAATACTCTCATGTTGCACTTGCCCCAGCAGAGGACGCAGCCGTTGTTTCTCCGACGCTGCGATAAACAGAATGTGGCACTGTGCGCCGGCCTGCCAGGCTTTGAGGCGTCTGACCATGAACTCTCTTCCGCCAATGGTTTTGCCTTCCACCACCCGCTCCAGCGCGCTACCGAACGGATCCTGGCCTACTACGCAGATCCCCAGAGGCGCATGGCGCGCCGCCTCGGGCCACTCCACAAAGCTCGCGAACTTGTAAAGGAATGCCGCTTTTACCTCGTACTCGCCGCTGCTCTGCGACCGGACCGCCACCGTCGTAATTTGCGCCAAAGCTACCGCCAAAACCACCAGACGCCAGAACCTGGTCCGCCGCTGCCGGAGCTGTTTCAAAAGGTCCACGAGATTCTTCCGAAGACCTTTCGCGCCGTCATCGTCCTCACCAGCCACGGCGAGTTGCCGAATTCCGGATAGCCGCTGCGCAGCAGGTTCTGCCCCACGATGCTGACCTGGGCGAATTCGCCGAGCCGCCAGCCAAACCTGCTGTCCGCCCGCACATAACCAGGAGCACTTCCGGTTTCCAACCGTTGCACCCACGCCAAGGTTTGGTCCCACTCCAGATTCCGCCACAGATTCACCTGTGACCGCAGCCCAATCTGGTTCCTGGGGTTGGTGCGGAAAGAAATCAAGGTCATATAGTCGGTGGAACCGGGCTCCAGGCTCAAATTCAGGCGCAGCAGCGCATAAGAGGCGGCCACCCTCCAGCGGCCGTTGATGGTCCAGTTCAGCGACACCTCGCCCCCGTAGTCGCGCGCTTTTGCCATGTTGCTGTATAGCAGCAGTTGATCGATGCGCACTGGCGAAGGGCCCCCGGTTACCCGCGGCGCCTGCGCTTCCAAAGTCGTTAGCCGGCGATGGAAGATTACATATGCCGTCGCGTCCAGCGAGAGTTGTTGAGTCCACTGCGCACGATACCCCGCCTCGAAATCGCGCAGTTCCTCAGACCGGAAATTCGCGGTTCCGTTCAAGCGCGTGGTCAGGACCGTGTTGGCATCCAGCGGGATCGAGGCCAGTTCCACCCGGATCCCGTTTTCCACCCGGTTGGGCTGGCGGATGGCTCGCGACGCTGCCGTCCACAGTGCGTGGCGTGAACCCGGAGTCCACGCCAGCCGCGCACTCGGCTCGTATTCGAATCCGGTATACGAGTTGTGCTCGAACTTGGAACCCACCGTCAGCCACAACTCGGGCGCCAACTGGATCTCGTCCTGCAGGAACGCGCTGAACAGCGGATCTGTCCGCTCGGGTTGGGCCAGCGAAACCGGCCCGCCCGCCCGCATCGTCGAGCGCACCGCGCGAAAACCTGCGCCGGCCACCACGTCATGCGCCCCGAACGGAACGAAGTGGTGCTGCACGTCCAGGTCGGCAGCGTCGGAGGTCTCTCTGGTACCCAGGTCCATGCGCCGGTAGGTGTCGTAGTAGGCCTGCACCGAAGTCTCCGCGCCCCCTGGCGAGGTGTGTTTCCAACGGGCCAGCAGATCGCCTCCATTGACACTCAGATCTTCGACAAAGACCGGGGCGGCCAAGTTGCCGAGGAACGAAGGACTGCGCGTCTGGCTGCCCCGGTTGGCGAACCAATCGCCTTGCACCGTCAGCCCATCCGTCCGCCCCCATTCCCAGTCGGCGCGAAAACCGCCGTGCATGCGCGACCACCCGTCGGCGCCGGCGCGTCCATCCGCCAGTTTCTGATCCGCAAAACGCGAATACTTGGCAAACGTCCGGTAGGCGCCGCGGGCACCCGCCTGTCCGCCATAGCGCAGCAACCCCTGCGCCGCCGGCCCGGAACCAACCAGCGCCGTCGCCAGCCCTCCCTTGGTAGCCTTCGCCGGTCGCGTGATCACGTTGATCACGCCGTTGACCGCGTTCGCCCCCCACACCGTCGCTCCCGGTCCGCGAATCACCTCGATGCGCTCGATATCCTCCACCGGCACGTCCACCTGATCCCAGTAAACCCCGCTGAATGTGCTGTTGTAGACCACCCGGCCGTCCACCAGCACCAGCACCATATTCGAATAGCGGCTATTGAATCCGCGAATCGCAATCGCCCAGGCGTTGGCGTCGATCTGTGCCACCTGCACTCCCGGCACGAGGCGCAGCAGATCTGGCAACGTCAACGCCCCCGACCGGCGAATCTCCTCCGGCCCGAGTACGAACACCGCCGCCGCCGTCCGCGCCAGTTTCTGTTCTTTTTTAGAGACCGTGGTGACCTGAATATCCAGCAATTGTTCCAGGCTCGCCTCGGCTAACCCGGTCTGCCCCCACAACTCCAGGGTGGCCAGCCCCCCCGCACACATCAGCCGACCGAGACAAGGCACCGTTCGCATGATCCTCACTGATGTCTTATCGGCTAATTGTCGCCTCAGGTTTAGTGGCCAGTAAGCCCGGCCTGCGGGGCGACCCCGCGAATCCAGTCGCCCACTCGCACTTAAGTTAAAATTGCGAGGAATGGTAGATACGAAATCTGCTCCCACCCTGAGCGCGCTCGCCCCCAAAGTGCGCCGGCTGTTCGAACTGTCGGCCGCCAAACTCCGTTCGATTGAGCAATCCTGGGCGCCCGCCAAAGGCGCGCCCGTCTTCACCTTCGGCGGCAAGTATACCAGCCGCGGCTGGACCGAGTGGACTCAGGGCTTCCAGTTCGGCTCGGCCATCCTCCAGTTCGATGCCACGGGCGAAGCCGAATTCCTGGAGATCGGCCGCCTGCGCACGGTCGACGTCATGGCGCCCCACCTCACCCACACGGGCGTTCACGATCACGGGTTCAACAACGTCAGCACGTACGGCAACTTGCTCCGCCTGATGTCGGAAGGACGGATTCCGGAGAATCTCTGGGAACGCCGCTTCTACGAGGTGGCGCTGAAGGTGTCCGGCGCCGTGCAGGCCGCGCGCTGGTCGCGCACCGCCGATGGCGGCGGGTACATCTACTCCTTCAACGGCCCGCACTCGCTCTTCGTGGACACCATCCGCACACTCCGCGCGCCCGCCGTCAGCCACCTGCTGGGGCACGTGCTAATGGGGGAAAACGATCGGAAAATTTCGCTGATCGACCGCGTCGCCCAGCACGCCCGCGCCACCGCCAGGTATGCCGTCTGGTACGGCGAAGGCCGCGACGCCTACGACGTACGGGGGCGCACCGCGCACGAGAGCATTTTCAATATCAACGATGGCAACTATCGCTGCCCCAATTCGCAGCAGGGCTACTCGCCCTTTAGTACCTGGACGCGCGGCCTCGCCTGGGCCATGTGCGGCTTTGCCGAACAACTGGAACTCTTCGACACCCTGCCCGGGCACGAAGAGACCATTGCGATCATGGAAAAAGCCGCCCGCGCCACTTGCGATTTCTACATGGCGCACACGCCGCCGGATGGAATTCCGTACTGGGATACCGGGGCGCCCGGCCTCGCCAAGCTGGGCGATTGGCGCGCAACGCCGGCCGACCCCTACAACGAGCACGAGCCAGTCGATAGCTCCGCCGCTGCCATCGGCGCGCAGGGCCTACTCCGCCTGGGCCGCCGCTTGAAGCACGATGGCTATTTCAACGCGGGCCTGAAGGTCTGCGACACCCTGTTCGCGGAACCCTATTTGAGTACGGATGAGAACCACCAGGGTCTGATTCTCCACTCGGTGTACCACCGCCCCAACGGATGGGATGCGATTCCGCCCAACGCCAAGGTTCCGGCGGGGGAGTCTTCCATGTGGGGCGACTATCACGCTCGCGAGGTGGGCCTGTATCTGCTGCGGTTGATTGAGGGAAAACCTTATTTGAAATTTTGGTAGGAAGGCGCTGCCATACGGTTAATGGCAGTTGCTTTTTTAAGAGCTGCGAATCTTTGAAATTGTGGGGGCAGGCCGACGGGGGCGTCGGCCGCGGACCAGGGGGTCCGTCCCACAATTAATGGTTACCGGCGGCGGCCCCAGCCTCGGCCTCCGCCGCGGATGCCGATTCCGATGCCGAAACTCGGGCCGTAGGCGTACGGGTAGGAGTTGTAATAGCCCGGATAATAGTTGTAGTCGTAGGGATACGGAGTGTAGTAGCGCGGCGCGGGCGGCCGGCGAGCCACCGTGGTCTGCACCGGGCGGTCGTATTCGTTCGGGCCCACGTAGCGGAACGCTTGCGGGGCGCGGGCCAGGTCGACGTTCACCGGAGTGTCCACACGGAAGGTCAGCAGGGTCTCCGGTTCCACGACGGTGGCGTGGCCGCGCGTCAGCAGCACGCCGATGACACCGGCGGCGGCGCCCGCTCCGGCGCCGATCGCGGCGCCGCGTCCCCAATCGGCGACAGCCCCAATGGCGGCCCCCACAGCCGTGGTGGTGGCCACTGTGGCCACGTCGTTGCCTACGCTGGTCTGGGCGTTACGGTTGACGAGTTCCGATTGCACGTTGGCCTGAGTGCCGTCGGCCAGAGTAAGTCCGGTCAACTGCAGGGCGAGGCGGCTGGTACCGTGCGCGCGTCCGGCCTTCATAGCTTCAGCCACGCGGCCGATTACGGTCTGTCCGCGCTGTGCGACCACCACGCCATCCACCACGATGGGTTGCGCCAGGCTGGCGCTGAATACATCGCCCTGCTGGTTGCGGTCGCTAGAGATCTCCTGATTTACCCGCACGGTCACGAAGGTGCCGGGCCTGATGGTGACCTCCGAGGGCAACCCGTAGCGCGGGACCGCGGCGGTTGGCCGGTCGTTGCGCTGCTGCTGGGGTTGCTGCGGCTGGCCATAGGAATCGGCGAGCGCCACCGGTTGGGAGGGGTCCCGATCCAGCACATCGGGCACGGCCGGCTGGGTCTGGGGGGCCGGCGCGGGCGGCAGATCATTCCAACGGCGCCATCCGCCGTTTTGCGGGTCTTGGGCCAACAACAGGGAGGTTCCGGCGAAGAGATTGATTGTAATTAAGCGAAGACGTGTCATAGGTTGCTGCCTCTTACCAAATCGGTCTGATATAAGCATGTTTTTCGCCATTCGTAAGTGATTGATAACAATTGCGCCGGCGGCCGCGCGAATGGCCGGATTGCACCGCTCTGGTGGTTTTCGGCCATTGAGGGCGGCAGTCGGCCCGGACCGCGCGGGCCGCTCAGGGCCGCACTGCAATGCGACAAACCACCGCACCGCTCAGTTTGCGGAGGCCCGGTTCAACGGTTTGCGCGCTACGAAAACGATCGACTGCACCACGAGATCCGCATCCGAAAGCTTGCGGTAGCGTTCGAGGAGGCGGGGACGAATTTCAGCGATCATTTTTAATTGCCGTTCGGAGTAGTCGATCCCCGGCCGCAGTTTCCGCCTGGGTTCGGGGAGGTCGGTGTCCGAGCTCACAACCTTGGCGGCATAAATTTCGGTCTCGTAGCCCATGCGGGCTCCGACCTCACGGTAGTAGTCGATAAGTCGCCGGTTGGGTTGTCCGGAACCTTCGACCATACGCCGGTAGATCCAATCCGGTACGGTCAGGAACTCGAGCGGATGAAACCCATACTTGGAAAACATCCCATAGTCCCGAAGGTCGATCCGATGCACCATGATACCGCCGGGCCGGAGCAACTCGCCCTGGGCCTCAAAGACGGGCGCCGGGTCATAGATCTCTTCGATGACGGCGTTGGAGACAATCATGTCGAAGGTGCCGGGCCCGAGTTGTTGCAGCGAGTCGGTGAGTTCCTTGTGGTCGATGTAAGTGGCGAATTGCGGGTTCAACGAGAGCTTGGGTTGGAGGCTGATGGTGCGGTCGAACGCGGCCTTCTGTTGGTTCGATAGGGTCTCGCGGATGCAAGTGTAAAGAGCTACGAAATAGGGACCCTCCTGCAAGCGGACAAACTTATCCAGGCCGGCGACAAAACTCGCGCCGTCGGCGGCAAACATCAAGGGCACGCCGATGGTGAAACCCGGGCCCAGTTCGAGAATGCGTCTGCCGGCAACAGCCGTGGGGGCCCATCCGCAATAGCGGAGGTATTGCCCGTAGATATGCTGGATGTTCCTCACCGCCGCGGGAATCTGGCTTTCGGGTAAGGAGATCACTGCGTCCTGGCCGATCTGTTCTGACCTGAGCCCAAAGCGGCGTACTGAATCGAGTCCGACGTTGGAGGCAATCACGAACCACTTGTTCCGTTTGGCAAACGGTTTCCAGACAGGATAGCTGGCTACAATTATCGCGATGAAAGCTAGACCGATCAACAGTTTCTTACGCATAAGATTGGGTTTCCAATCCGAGGCCGTGCCCGGAAAGAAGTTGATTATATAACGCGGCTCGCACCGTCATTTGTGGACGGCGCTTGGGCAGGCTTTAGCCCGCCAATGGAGTTTCTACATTTCCTGGAGAGACCCGGGCGCGACAGGACACTACTCTTTAGGAACAGGTGGGACAGACCATCAGGAGCAATGGCGATGGTCAAGCGCGGGCTGGGTGACAGACGACAAAGGGCGATCGGCTGTCCCACTAGCGACAGACACAATTCGCACCCTATCGGTTTTCCTCGCCAGATGATATGATTCGACGCTGAACGGGAGCCGACTCATGTTTTGTCATAGCTGTGGCACGCAGGTAAGCACCGATATTCAATTCTGCCCTGGCTGCGGGCAGCCTCTTGCCGGAAGCCCGGCAGCCGCCGCGGCGCCCGCGTATGTGGCGCGTAGCGGCCAGACCGCACGTCCGGGCGCTTGGATTGGAGCCGGCTGGGCGATGGTCAAGGCGGACATGGGCAACTATGTGCTGCTCGCGCTGGTGTTTATCGCGCTGAATGCCGTGGTGCCGATGATTCTGCAAGGTCCGCTGATCGCCGGTTTTCACATTTACTGCCTGAAGCGCCTGCTTGGGCGCCAGACTGACTTGAGCGATCTCTTCAAGGGATTCAACTTCTTCGTACCGGCGCTGGTGGCCTCGCTGGCAATCGGCCTCTTTACTTTTGCCGGATCGCTGCTCTGCGTCATCCCCGGACTGGTGGTCGCCGCGATGTACAAATTCACCTATCTGTTCATCGTCGATAAGCGCCTGGATTTCTGGCCGGCGATGCAGGCCAGCCACAACGTGGTACGCAACGATTATTTCGGCTTCACCATGTTCCTGCTCCTCATAGTCCTGGTCAATCTGCTGGGCGCCCTGTGCTGCATCGTGGGCCTCCTGGTATCCATCCCCGTGACCGTGGCTGCGATCACCGTCGCCTACCAGGAACTGGTCGGCTTCGACCCGCAGACGCTCGACCGGGTCTGATGAGAAGCCTGTGGCGCTGGGCCGCGCTCGCCGCCGGGCTGGCCCTACTCTGGGCATACACGCCGCCGGATCTCCCGCTCTGCGGGTTCCGTTGGCTCACCGGACGCCCCTGCCCTCTCTGCGGTCTCACCCACGCCGTGTGCGCGCTGGCTAAGGGCCGCTGGGCCGAGGCCCTGCACTGGCACGCGTTGAGCCCGCTGGCCGTCGTCATGTTCGCCGGTTTGCTGTGGAACCCGCCGCGCCTGGCGCGCCTGTGGATGCCGTGCGCCGCCACATTCGCAGCCTACGGCGTGTGGCGCATCGTCTTTTAAACCACTAAACTTGTGGCCGCCAGGAACAGGGAAAGATGGCGCCCCGCATCCACGCCGCAATTTCCGTTCGCCACCCCCGGTGACCCGCTCACCACGCACTCCGCCAGGCGCGCCGCGCCGGTATGCTTTCCGCCACCGGAACAGAAATCATAACCGGAGTTGCACGTCCTTCATCGAGTGTGATAATTTCATTGCACCTTCAAATGCACCAGAGGGAACTGGGACCACGTAGAGGAGGGCCGTCAATGTTGCTTGCCCCCGTTATTTGGATACTAACGGCCATCATCGCGTATTTTTTCGCTGCCAAGACCTGGTGGTTTCCGCCGCCCATCAACGCGCACGGCATTGCCTACGACGAGCAATTCATGCGCACGCTCATCGTCTGCGGAATCATTTTCGTGCTGGCTCAGTTCGCTCTCGGTTGGGTCATCTTCCGCTTTCGCGACGATGGGCGCCGCGCCAGCTACAACCATGGCAACAACCGCCTGGAAACCGTTTGGACCAGCGCCACCGCGCTGCTCTTCCTGGGACTGGTGCTGATGGGGACCAAAATCTGGGCCGGCGTACACTTCGACCAACCGCCCGCCGACGCCGTTCCCATTGAAGTGCTCAGCAAACAATTCGCGTGGAGCTTCCGCTACCCGGGGCCGGACGGAAAGTTCGGCCACACGGATCTGAAGTTCGTCAACGATTCCGCCGGAAACCCCTTCGGTCTCGACGACAAGGACCCGGCGGGCAAGGACGACATCGTCAGCGCGTCGCTGAAGATTCCCGCCGGCAAGCCGATCAAGCTGATCATGCATTCGCGCGACGTGATTCACAACTTCTTCGTCCGCGAACTGCGCATGAAGCAGGATATCGTCCCGGGGATGGAGATTCCGCTGAGCTTTCAAGCCGACACAATCGGCGTTTATGAAGTTCCCTGTTCCGAACTCTGCGGGCTGGGCCATTTCCAAATGCGCACCACCATGCAAGTGATGAGTCCGGCCGATTTCGAGCAATGGAAAATCGAAAAGGCCCAGAAGTGAGATCCGCACGACTACGCTGAGGAGAGACCATGTCGGCCCCCACCCATTCGGCGCATCACGCGCCGCAAGGCTTTATCAGAAAGTACGTCTTCAGCCTCGATCACAAAGTGATCGGAATTCAATATTACTTTCTCGGGTTGTTCTCAGTGTTCATCGGAATGGGGTTATCCCTGTTGATGCGCTTCCACATGGTCAACCCGGAGGCCAAGGTGGCGTGGTTCGCCAAGCTGTGGCCAACGGCGGCGGCCGGCGGCATGATGACACCCGAACTGTATCTCTCGCTGATGACCATGCACGGCACCATCATGGTGTTCTTCGTGCTGACCACGGTGCCGCAGAGCGGCTTCGGTAATTACTTCCTGCCGCTCCAGATCGGCGCCGAGGACATGGCATTCCCGGTGCTCAACATGCTTTCCTTCTGGACCACGTTCATCGCCCTGGTGGTAATGGTCTCCGCCTTCTTTGTGCAGGGCGGAGCGCCACTCGCCGGTTGGACCGCGTACCCGCCGCTGAGCGCCGCCGGGCGCATCACCGGTCCCGGTGAAGGCATGGGCCAAACTCTCTGGATCCTCAGCATCGCCATCTTCTGCGGCGCCTCGCTGATGGGCGCGATCAACTTCATCGCCACCACCGTCGATCTGCGCTGCAAGGGGATGCGGCTGATGCGCATGCCGCTCACCTGCTGGACGTGGCTGGTCACGGCCATCCTGGCGCTGCTGGGTTTCGCCGTGCTGCTGGCCGCGGGGTTGCTGCTGATTCTCGACCGCACCGTGGGCACCAGTTTCTTCATCCCGGGCGGCCTGATGATCAGCGACCAGATCATCAGCAATCACAAGGGCGGTTCGCCACTTCTGTGGCAGCACCTCTTCTGGTTCTTCGGCCACCCCGAAGTCTATATCGCGATTCTGCCCGGCATGGGCGTGACGTCTCACTTGCTCTCCACCTTCGCGCGCAAACCGGTTTTCGGCTACAAGGCGATGGTCTACGCCATCCTCAGCATCGGCTTCCTCGGCTTCCTGGTCTGGGGCCATCACATGTTCATGAGCGGCATGAACCCCTACTCCGCAATGGCGTTCTCCGTGCTCACCATGGCTATCGGCGTGCCCTCGGCCATTAAGACCTTTAACTGGATCGGCACCCTTTGGGGCGGCAAAATCCACTTCGATACCGCCATGATGTTCTCGCTCGGCTTCGTCAGCCTGTTCGTCACCGGCGGCTTGAGCGGCATATTCCTCGGCCAGCCCGCGCTCGACCTATACTTCCACGACACCTACTTCGTGGTGGGCCACTTCCACATGATCATGGGCGTGGCGGCCATCTTCGGCATGTTCGCCGGCACCTTCTATTGGTTTCCCAAAATGTTCGGCCGCATGATGAACGAAACCCTTGGCAAGATCCACTTCTATGCGACCTTCATCGGCGTGTATTGCATCTTCACGCCGATGCATTTCGTCGGCATGGCAGGCAATCCGCGGCGCTATTCGGATTTCACCAATGTCGAATACCTCGCCGCCCTCATGCCGGTCCACAAATTCATGACCCATGCCGCCTACTTCACCGCCGCGGTGCAGATTCTCTTCCTTATCAACCTGTTCTGGAGCTTGTGGAAAGGCCCCAAGGCACCGATGAATCCGTGGAACTCCACCTCGCTGGAATGGACCGTCTCCTCGCCGCCGCCCTTCGACAACTTCGGCGGCGTGCATCCGGTGGTCAATCATGGTCCATATGAGTTCAGCGTGCCCGGCGCGCCCACCGATTTCATCATGCAGACGGATCCGCCTTCCGTCACTTCCGAAGACTAGAGGATTGCCATGGGTATGTCCGGGTCACTTACGCACGATATTATTCACGGTCCGCCACGGCCGCCGTTCGAGGGTGGTTGGGGTGGCGGCGGTGGCGCTGGCGGCGGCTCCGATGGACGTGGCGCATTCCGGCGCGCGTCGTTTACCGGATTGTACGTATTATTAGCGGCCAGCACGATGCTGTTCGCCGCCTTTACCAGCGCCATGGTGGTTCGCCGCGGCCTTAGCGACGATTGGATGTCCATGTCCAAACCGCCCATTCTGCTGGTCAACACGGGCGTCCTTCTGGCATCGAGCCTAGCCCTCGAACTGGCCCGTCGCGCGCTCAAGGCCGGCGGGCGCACGAAGTTTAACGCCTGGTGGACCGCCGGTACCGTTCTCGGCATCCTCTTCCTCGGCGGACAAGCCCTCGCCTGGAATCAGTTGAACGCCGCGAGCGTTTTCATTTCCACGAATCCGAGCAGTTCCTTTTTCTACGTACTGAGCGTGGCTCACGCCGTGCATCTGCTGGGTGGAGTCAGCGCGCTGTTCTATGTCGATGTGCAGGCCTTGCGGCTCACTCTGGGACCAGCCAAGCGCACCGCCATCGATATCAGCGCCATCTTCTGGCATTTTCTGGATGGCCTCTGGCTATATTTGATGGTTCTATTCTACGTCTGGGGGTAAGGGAAGGGATGTCGACCCACGTCACCACCGCCGCCGCCGGCTCACTCTGGGAGGGGGGCCGATCGCCGTATCTCACCAACTCGAAGAAGTTTGGGATGTGGCTGTTCATCATCTCCGACGCACTGACGTTTTCCGCCATGCTGTTTGTGTATACGTATAGCCGCGTCTCCAATCCGAACTGGCCCACGCCCTTCCACTTCTCGCCGAGTATCGTCTTCTCCAGCGTGATGACCTTCGCGCTGCTCACCAGCAGTCTCACCATGGTGATGGCCGTCCACGCCATGAATCGGGGAAACCGCGCGGCGGCCGCGCGCTGGCTCATCGCCACAATGGCCGCCGGCGCAACCTTCGTCGGGCTACACCTCACCGAGTGGATGAACCTGATCCACCACGAGCACATCACGGCCCTTGGCAATGAGTGGGGCGTCCCGCTGTTCGGCGGCACCTTCTTCGCCATCACCGGATTGCACATGACCCACGTGGTAATCGGCCTGATCTATCTCGGCATCGTCTGTCAGGCCGTGATGCGCGGTAAATTCAAAGCCGAGGATGTCGAAGTCGCCGGCCTCTACTGGCACTTCGTCGATCTGGTCTGGATGTTCGTTTTCCCGCTGGTCTACCTAATGTCGGCCAAGATTTAGGAGAGGAGCCAACCCATGAGCACTCACGTCGAAGAGATTCACAGCCACGGCCCCGGCATCCCCACCTTCGCCAAGGTATGGGTGGCGCTACTGGTCCTAACCGGCATCGAAGTTTTCCTGGCCTACATGCAGACGCCGATGATGATCATGTTGACCGTGCTGCTGGGCCTCTCGGTCATCAAGGCCGCGCTCATCATCGCCTACTTCATGCACCTCAAGTTCGAGCGTCTGAGCCTCTTCCTGACGCTCTTCCCCATGCTGATCTTCTGCATCGTGCTGATGCTGATTTTCCTGGGCGATGCCTACCGCATCCCCATGATGAGGCCGCCCGTATGAAACGCTGGCTGCTGGTGGGATTGGTGGGGGCGGGGCTGGCGCTGCCGGCCGGCGCGCAATGCGTGATGTGCTACCGCACCGCGCACGCGCAGCAGGACGCTCGTGCGCACGTGTTGAACGCCGGCATCGTGATTCTCGGCGCCCCGCCCTTCCTGATTCTCGCGGGCTTCGTGGCCTTCGTCTTCCGCCGCGACGAGCCCGAGGAATAGGGTGGCGTAAGGGCTCATGACGCTGGGGGGTGCCTCAGCGAATGCTAGGAATGGGGCGAGATTATCGTCAGATTAGGATTCGAACCTACAACCCTTCGGTTAACAGCCGAACGGGTTGTAGCCGCCTCACGTTGCAAACACAAGACTTATATAGACGAAAAGCGAATTATCGCGTTAATTGGGGGGACTTGGGGGGACTGCCATAAAGAGCTTGAGAAGCACGAAGAGGGTTTGGGGATCTGCCCGGAGAAGCCATTTCGCTACTGGCCCAGACCCTCAAGATTCGGCCGAATAATCAAAATTTCCTTGACGTTGGACGATTCGCGTGTCATATTGAATTCGAGGGCTGCACTGTGGCGTGTCCGTTCGCCTGTAAACGAATGGCAGCTCGGATCGGGACAACCTAAGCCATATTAGTATATTACGGTTTAGGGAACGGAATCAACCGGCTGCAATCCGGGGAGCTGGCATCTAAAGCCGCTGTCAGCCAAGGTTCGTATTGAAGACGCTCCGGCGTGCATTTAACTTCGCGTGCTGAAAAATGAGGGCTTTTAGGGTTTGGCGGGAGTACCTTTCGTGCTTCCGCCCCAAAGCCCCCTATATCCTACGCGAGGTGAATGCATGGAAGATCAAACGGCGGTTTCCAACACCATCCTACGAACGATTTCTGAGAGTCGGACCAAGACGCAAACGGGTGGACAGATCCGAGACGCGATCAAGGTTTCCTATCCAAATTTTCAACCCTCTGATCACGGCGCGCGAAATCTGAGGGACTACATCCGGATGTTCATTCCCGCCGTTGTCGAGCAATCGCGGGCAGGGATGGATATCGTCTACGGTCTCCGCGACGCGGCTCTGGAGACAACCGAGGCACCCCATCCGGACAGTGCGCGCCCACTTGAGACTCGCGAGTCTCTTTCGTCCTCCCTCCCCCGTTCTTACTTGCTCGGTAACCTTCAGGTTTGGAAAACGTTTTCAAACCCCGGTTCCCCTTGGAAGCTCTTTTTCCAGCCCACTACGGGAATCGTCCGAAGCTTTGCCCAAAATGAAACTCCTGACTCCTCTTGGATTTCCGTACCCTCTTACTCCCCTGAGGCATTTCGACAGATTGCGCGTTCTTTTATCGACACTGTCCCTGAACCTTACCGCCTAGTCCTCACTCAAACGCTGACGGAGCGGAAGTGGTGGCTACCTTTTTTTGAAGTTCTCCGGAACATCGGCCTAAAGACAAGTTGGATCGCGTTTCGACGTGAACGCCTCGTCGA
>JANYAH010000029.1 GCA_025361425.1 Candidatus Solibacter sp.
CGCGTTGACCGAACGGGAATGTGATTGCCTTTGCGGGAGTATGGATGCCTGAGGCCGTGGTAAGGACCGAAAAGATCCGTAAGGATTTTTCCGCGGTCACGGTCCTCAAAGACATTTCCATAGAACTCCAGGCGGGCGAGACGCTAGGTCTCATTGGGGAGAACGGCGCGGGCAAGTCGACCCTCATGAAGATCCTGTCGGGCATCTACCAGCCGACGGCGGGAGCCCTTTTCATCGATGGCAAGTCAACCAGCTTCCGCAACCCCTCGGACGCGAAGGCGGCGGGCGTTTCCATCGTGCCCCAGGAATTCAACCTCTGCCCTGACCTCTCGGTCTCCGAAAACGTCTATCTCGGCGACGAGATCAAGGGACCGGGCGGTCTCCTGGATCGGGCCGCGATGCGTGACCGGACTCGGGAGCTCCTCTCCGAACTCTCCGCCGCCATCGACCCCGATGCCCGCATCGTGGAGCTTTCGGCGGCCCAGAAGCAGCTCGTCGAGATCTGCAAGGCGCTCGTCCACGAGGCGCGCGTCCTCATCCTGGACGAGCCCACCACGGTCCTCACCAAGATCGAAATTGACAGCCTCTTTCGCGTCATGCGTGACCTCCGGTCCCGCGGCATCGCGCTGGTCTACATCTCCCACAAGCTATGGGAAATCGCGGAAATCTGTGACCGGGTGGCCGTCCTTCGCGATGGTGAGCTGGTCCATGTGGCCCCCGTTGCCACCCTGAGTCTTGAGGAGATGGCCCGGCGCATGGTGGGCAGGGAACTCTCGGATGTCTTCCCGAAGCTGGCGGAGCCCTCTGCCGAAGCTCCCGTCCTCTTCGAGGTCGAAGGCCTCTCCTCACCCAACGCCTTCGAAAACATCTCGTTCTCCATCCGGGCGGGCGAGATCCTCGGTCTCGCGGGCCTCATGGGCGCGGGCCGCACCGAGGTCGCCGAAGCGGTGATGGGCGTCCGCCGCGCCACGGGCAGGATAGCCGTGGCCGGGAAGGAACTTCGCTCCCATCGGCCCATGGACGCCGTCGCGGCCGGCATAGGCTATCTCTCGGAGGACCGGCAAGGCTCAGGCGTCATGGTTCCCTTCACCATCGCGGAGAATGCCACCCTCGTCTCCCTACCTCGCTACAGCAGGGGTTTCCTTGGCATCGTCGACCGCAAGGGCGAGGCCGCGAGCGCCGAGCGCTGGAAGGGCCTGTTCTCGATCAAGGCCACCTCCACGGACCAGTGCCTCGAGGAACTCTCGGGCGGCAACCAACAGAAGGTCTCCCTCGCCAAAAGTCTGGACCCCGAGCCTAAGGTCCTCATCGTGGACGAGCCCACACGCGGTGTCGACGTGGGCGCCAAGCGCGATATCTACCGTCTCATCGCCGACCTCGCGGCCAAGGGCATCGCCATCATCTTCATTTCCTCCGAGCTCGAAGAGGTCATCGGCATGTGCCGCCGCGTCCTCGTGATGCGGGAAGGCCGCGCCGCAGGTTTCCTGGAAGGCGCCGCAGTCAATGAAGAGGAAATCATGTACCTCGCCACCGGCATCCGGGAAGGAGTCTAGGCAATGGCCAACAGCAGGACTCGGAACAAATTCAGCGCAGAGCGCTACGGGAGCCTCATCGCCCTAGGGATCCTCGTGCTCGTCTCGGCGGTCCTGAGTCCCCACTTTCTCCAGCCCCAGAACATCCTCAATATTTTGCGGCAAATATCGTATACCGGCATCATCGCCCTTGGCATGACCTTTGTCATCATCGCGGGCGGCATTGATCTATCGGTCGGTTCCCTGGCCGCCTTCGCGGGCGCCATCGGGGTTCTGGCAATGAACGGCCTGGGCGCGGCGGGCAAACCCGAGTGGGTCGGCGTCCTCGCGGCTGTGCTCGTGGCCCTGGCCGCGGGGTCGCTGGGCGGGGTTCTCAACGGGCTCATGGTCACCAAGGGCCGGATCGCACCTTTCATCGTGACCCTTGGCACGATGGCCATCTTCCGCTCCCTCTCGCTCTACCTCGGCGATGCGGGAGAGTTCACTTCCACCAATACC
>JANYAH010000044.1 GCA_025361425.1 Candidatus Solibacter sp.
TGGCGCTGGCCACCGACCGCTTCGGCAGCGACCTGTGGGCGCACCGGCCGTTCTATGTGGCGGGATGCCGTGTCGGTTCGCCGCCCGACGATTTCTCACCGAAGGGCCAGGACTGGGCGTTTCCGCCGCCGAATTCGGCGCGGCATCGCGAGGACGGGTACCGCCTGTTCGCGGAATCGATCCGCAAGAACTGCCGGCACGGCGGAGCGTTGCGCATCGATCACGTGATGCGCCTGTTCCGCCTGTTCTGGATTCCCGACGGGGTGGAAGCTACCGAGGGCGCCTACGTGCGCGAGCGCAACGACGATTTCGTTCGCATCCTCGCGCTCGAGAGCGTGCGCAATCGGGTGGTGGTAGTGGGCGAGGATTTAGGCACGGTGGAGCCGTCGATTCGCGAGGCCCTGGCGCGCTTTGGCATCTTGAGCTACCGGCTGTTCTATTTCGAAAAGAACGAGCGCGGCGAATTCCGGCGAAGCGACGAGTATCCGCTGCAATCGCTGGTCTCCTCGACCACGCACGATCTACCCACGCTGGCGGGCTTCTGGGTGGGCGCCGACATTGCGGCGCGGCGCGCCGCCGGGATGATCGACGACGCGGTGCAACGCGCGCAGTTGGAACAGCGGCGGACGGAGAAGCAGAAGATGCTGGACGTACTGTTCCAATTGGAACTGGTGCGCGCAGACCTGCCGCGCCGGGCGGAAGCCTACGCACAACTGACGGGGGAGTTGCACAACGCCATCATCGGGTTTCTGGCAATGACGCCTTCGCAATTGCTGGCCATCAATCAGGAGGACCTTACGAAGGAAGTGGATCAGCAAAATCTGCCAGGGAGCACCTGGCAGTATCCCAACTGGGGCCGCAAGATGCGCTTTACGATGGAACAATTGCGAGGGGATGCCGCGACGCGCGGGTATACCACGATGTTCCACGATTGGATCGAGCGCTCAGGCCGGCGCAATCAGGGGGATTAGGTGCCTCTGGTAGGTTGCTTTTGCCCGTACCGGTACTGGAATGGGATTTCCAGTACTTTCGCTTGTCACACGATCACTTGAAAATAGAACCAGGTAGAACGATATGGCGTTTATTATCGCAGCCGGGTTTTCATCTTCCAGGAAACCCATCCCTTCGTCGACCACGGTTAGCGTGGCAAGAGCGCAGCCCGCTCGGGAGATGCAACACATGGGAATCACGCACGGTCATAACTGCTTGCTGAGCCGGATCTCGACCGGCGTGTGCGAGAACGCAACCAAACTCAACCGCCTCGATCTTGAACGGCTCGGTCGCCGGGCTGATGCATCGTGCCATTTCCAGGAAATGCTCACCGACCTGAAGGATCGGACCGCGCGGAAAACAACCGGGCGCAGACGATCAGCCTATGCGAATGCTAGTGTCGAGTTATCCTACAAAACAAGGTAATGTGCCCTTTGGTGCGGGCGAATCTAACCTAACCAATTCCACCTCTGGTACTACCTTAACTCCTATAGTACCCATCTAGTTACCGTTGGAGGACTTGTCTCCCGCCGCGCAACCTGTTTGACTTGTGCAAAAGGGCCAATCGCCCTTCTGCGAGATTCAGATGACAGCTCTCGACGAAATAACGAATGGCTCGTTGACTCTCGGCCAGCGTCTAGCCGAAGGACCACTTCCCTTACCGGAGGCGCTGCGCTACGCCATGATGCTAGCCGAGGCGCTTCGTCAGATCCACGACTCAGGACGTACTTGTGGTGCCGTGCTGCCATCGAATATGGCTATCACAGACACCGGCCTGGAGTTGATCGTCACACCGAGTCGGGCGGCGACCATCACGCCCTACACCGCCCCTGAAGTCGTACAAGGTCACCCTCCGGACTTCCGAGGCGATATCTTCGCGTTTGGCGCAATAGTGTACGAAATGGTAACGGGCCGCCGCGCCTTCGCCGGAGGCAACGCCGACGCCCTTGCCGTGTCGCTGACCACCTCCGTTCCGCCGCCCTCTGGAAACCTGGCCATCGATCACCTGGTCGGCAACTGCCTTGCGAAGGACCCGACTGGCCGCTGCCAACGCATGCAGAAAGTTATCCTGGAACTCAAGCTCCTCACCTTCGCCGCACACCGTGCCGAAGCGGTAACCCACCACCAGGGAGTGACGGCTGCGATCCGCGCAGAAACAGCGCACCTCGAAGCTCGCTTGGCTGCGCTCCTCCAGACGCACGAGAAAGCCATAATCGATATGCAGGAGGCATCCGGCGACGCGATTAGCGAGCTTCGCGGACGGCTGTCGAATGTCGATTCGGAGTTGGCCTCGGCAAAGGTGCGAACCGCCCTCGTCGAAGCCCTCTGCCAGCGCAATACGATGCACGTCGAACAGGTCCAACAGAACATCGAAGCGATTGAGGGGTCCGTCACCGGTGTGAGGGACGGGATCGATTTCCTGAGTCAAAGCGCGACCGAGCTGCGGGAGTACGTGGGTGCGAGCATACACGAATTCGAGCGGACCCAAAAGTCGCAAAGCACCGCGATCGCATCGGTTGTCGCCGGTCAGTCGCAAACCGACGACGTGGTCGAAGGTGTCGTCGAAGCAGTGGATTTGCTCCACACGATCATGCTGGATCGCACGGAATAGTCTGGCTGAGTGTGTCCCAGCGGCAGGGGAACTCAACACTGATCGCGCGCAGCTCTGGCTCGCCCATCCTGGCACCTTCAACTTCAGCAGCCGATCAAGGGCTTTGATGAGCGCAACGTGGGATGCCCAGGGGGAGCTTGGAGCTTTGCCGGAAGTTCCCCCGAAACGGTGGCATCGAAAGCGCAGTGGATTTCCCAAGGGCCTGAAATGCCACTTGATCGGGGTGATCGCCGGCTTCTTCCTATTTCTTGTCCGTCATCGGTGTGTAGCCGCAGGTCCCGGCCTTTTTCATGGCCTCCATACCCTCCTCGATCTTGAGTAGCGGCGTTGTCTTGACGCCCCTGCAGGCTCCGCCCGCGGAAATTGCCATGGCAAAGGCTGCGACACTGACATTGTCCGGCATCTCGAGTATCCCAACCAAGTCCTGGTCGCCAAAGGACATCCAAAATCCGCCGAGCTTGCCTCCGAGCTTCTCGACGGCTTTCCGCACAGCCTCCACGCGGTTCTCGGGACGTTTGATCATCGCAGCCCAGGCTGCTGCGTTGTATGAGATTTGCATCAAATAATCGGCCATCGAAAGCCTCCTTTCAGTGGGTTGAATTGTAACTGTGCTTTCTCCTTCACTACAGCTTGTCGTAAACCAGTGTCAGCGTCATCGCCTTTCCATCGGCGTCCGTACCCTTGGCAGTCGTGGTCATCGTCTTGCCATCCTTCGAAACCACTGAGCGTCCGCTGGCGCGATACTTTCCATTCGTCTGTTTCGCTTCGTAAGTGATCGTATTGGCATCTACCTGCTTGATCGAGATGCTGTCATACGGCATCCCCGCGCCCGTGACCGCAGCCGCCGGGCCAGCGTACTCTGCCGTATAGCTGGCGTTCATCGCGCCACCATCCGTCCGTTCCCCCGTAAGCGTCACTTTCACGCCGCCGGGTGCCGCTTCCCGCAGCGCCGTGACGCTTTTCAAGGGCATTGGCGCCGGAGTGTATTTGGATTTTGCGATGTTGACCTTCCAGGTGCCAAAGGAATTGTCGGCACCCAAAGCGGCCACCGCGGTGATTGCCAAAACGACCAGAGCCCGGCTGAACATTCTTCGCATGTGTGGTTGTCCTCTTGAGATTGAGTTGACTGCTGTCAATGCCGTCTGTTTACCAGCAGCACCGAATCGTTCCCGTTACGGCGCCTGGTGGGATACACAACACGCTGATCGCCCAAACAGCATCCCCTTCGATCAGCCGTGGAAATGATCTTATCACAGGACCAGGGAACTCACACGGGATCTGACTCGATCTCGGTAAGCGCCGTGTCCAAAACCACCACCGATTACCCAGTCTTGAGCGAGGCATGCGCCTGCCGTGAGCAATCTCGCAAGAAAAATTTTCAGAGCCACCCTTGCAGTAGACAACAGTGGCGCACGCGGCGCGAAGTCAGTAGGGCTCGGGATGGACCGTGACGTCGGCGTGCGGGGTGATGTGCTGGATCACGCCTTCGATGGTTTCGGTGAGGGCGTGGGCCTCGAAGAGAGACTGCCGGCCGTCCACCAGCACGTGGAGATCGATGAACAGCATGGGGCCGGAGTAGCGCGCGCGAATGTTGTGGCAGTCTTGCACACCGGGAACCAAGGACACCGCGGCCAGGATGCGTTCTTCCATGCCGGCGGGGGCCGAATCGACCAACGCATCAATGGTGCGCGTGCCCAATTGCCAGCATACCCAGATCACCAGAACTGAGACGCCCAGCGCGGCAACGGCGTCGGCTTCGCGCAGCCAGCCGAGCGACGGCACCCATTCGCCCAACTTGACGCACGCCAGGCCGAAGATCACGACCGACGAACTCCACACGTCTGTCTCAAAATGCAGCGCGTCGGCCTCCAGGGCCTGGCTGTTGTACTTTTTTGCCGTGCGCGACAGCATGCGGGAGCGCGAGATATCGATCACGATGGAAATGGCCATCACGGCGAAACTCCAGAAAGTCACCTCGACCTCCACCTTGTGGAAAAAGAGACGGTGAGTGGCTTCCCAGATGATCCAGCCGCAGGTGACGAACAGCAGTACGGTTTCGATGAGCGCGGAGAGGTTTTCAACTTTGCCGTGGCCGTAGAGATGGGTGCGGTCGGCCGGTTTGCCGGAGATGCGCACCGCAATGTACGTCATGAGCGCGGCTACCAGGTCCAGCGCGGAATGCGCCGCTTCGGCCAGGATGCCGAGACTACCGGTCATCAGGCCAACGATGGTCTTCATCGCCGTCATGCCGACCGCGGCGACCAGCGAACTTAGCGCGGCGGAGCGTTTTTCGCGATCTTCCGTAGTCAACTTCAGAGACACTCATCCGAATCTAACACGGCGGGGCGTGTCCGCCGTGAGCTGGCGAAGCCAGAACTAAATGGGAATGCGGATTCAACGCAGAGACGCTGAGATTGCAGAGTTAAGCGCGGAGAAGAGCAAGAAACAAGGAGATGGATTCGCCGGGCGAGGGGTTGACAGACGACAAACAACGATCGTCTGTCCCACTCATGTGATAAAGACGCGGGCCAGCAATTGCTGGGCTTCGCGCTGGATGGCGCGCAGGTGGTCTTCCCCCACGAAGCTCTCCGCGTAGAGCTTGTAGACATCCTCCGTGCCGGAGGGACGGGCGGCGAACCAGCCGCGCGCGGTGGACACTTTCAATCCGCCGAGCGCGGCGCCGTTGCCGGGCGCGGTGGTCAGCATGGATTGGATAGGGTCGCCTGCCAATTCGTTGGCACTGACCTGGTCCGGCGAGAGCTTGGCGAGGCGGGCCTTCTGCTCCGGGGATGCCGGGGCATCGATGCGCTGGTAGACGGGCGCGCCGAATTGCTGCGTTAGGGCATGGTAAATTTCGCCCGGGTCTTTGGAAGTGCGCGCCATCATTTCCGCCGCCAGCAAGCCCATGACGATGCCGTCTTTGTCGGTGGTCCACACCGTGCCGTCGCGGCGCAGGAAGGAGGCGCCGGCGCTCTCTTCGCCGCCGAAACCGAGCGAGCCATCGAGGAGGCCGTCGACAAACCATTTGAAGCCGACCGGCACTTCCACCAGACGCCGGCCCAGATTGGCGGCGACACGGTCGATCATGCTGCTAGAGACCAGGGTCTTGCCGATGCCGGCATCGTGGCGCCAGCCGGGACGATGGGCGAAGAGATAGGAGATGGCGGCGGCCAGGTAGTGATTGGGATTCATCAGGCCGGCGGAGCGCGTGACGATGCCGTGGCGATCGTGGTCGGTATCGCAGGCGAAGGCGACGTCGTACTTGTCCTTGAGCGCGATCAGGGCGGCCATGGCGTAAGGGGAAGAGCAATCCATGCGGATCTTGCCGTCCCAGTCGACACTCATGAAGCGGAAGGTGGGGTCGACGCGGTCGTTCTGTATGGTGAGGTGGAGGCCGTAGCGTTCGGAGATGCGCGCCCAATAGGCGACGCCGGCGCCGCCCAGCGGGTCGGCGCAGAGATTGAGGCGCGCGTCGCGGATGGCTTCCATATCGAGGACGGCGGCGAGATCGTTGACGTAAGCGGAAATGAAATCGTGGCGATGCGTGGTAGCGGCGGCCAGTGCTTGCGGGTATGGCACGCGGCGGACTTCGCGCAGCGCGGCGGCGAGAATCTGGTTGGCGCGATTTTGAATCCAGTGCGTAGCGCTGGTATCCGCCGGACCGCCATTGGGCGGATTGTACTTAAATCCACCATCGGCCGGCGGGTTGTGAGACGGCGTAATCACGATGCCATCGGCGAGGCCCGCGGTGCGGCCGCGGTTATAGGTCAGGACGGCGTGAGAGAGCGCGGGCGTGGGAGTGTAGCCGAGGGCATCATCCACCATGACATCGACGGCGTTGGCGGCGAGCACTTCAAGCGCGCTGACGAAGGCGGGTTCGGAGAGCGCATGGGTGTCCTTGGCGAGGAAAACCGGGCCTTCGGCGCCATTGGCGGCACGGTACTCGCAGATCGCCTGAGTGATCGCCAGGATATGGCCTTCGTTAAAGGAGCCTTCGAACGAAGAGCCGCGATGGCCGGAGGTTCCGAAACTGACGGGCGCCTCGGACGATTCGGTATAGTATGCGGAGATCAGCCGGGGGACGTCCACCAGCATGGACGGAGTAGGGCTTTTGCCAGCGAGGGGATTCAGTGCCACAAACCTAAGTTACGCGCGTTGCCGCCCTTCGCGCAATCATGTTAGGTTGGAAATTAAAGACGATTTCGAGCAATTCTAATCCAAAGGAGAGAAACCTCACATGCCATTAGTCTCAATGCGGCAGCTTCTCGACGAGGCGGCCAAAGGCGGGTACGGAGTTGGCGCATTTAACGTCAACAACATGGAACAGATCCAGGCGATCATGGAGGCGGCCAGGGCAACCCAGTCGCCGGTGATTGTGCAGGCGAGCCGCGGGGCACGCGCCTATTCGCAGGATCGATTCTTGTATCACCTGATGATTGCGGCGACCGAAGTGTATCCGGAGCTTCCGATCGTACTGCACCTGGATCACGGAAACAGCGTGGCGACGTGCAAGAGCGCGATCGATATGGGCTTCACCTCTGTGATGATGGACGGCTCGCTGCTGGAAGACGGGAAGACGCCGTCGAGCTTCGAGTACAACGTGGCGGTGACGCGCGAAGTGGTGGCACTGGCGCACGCCAAGGGCGTGACGGTGGAAGGCGAAATCGGCTGCCTGGGCGGGATCGAAGACGGTCACGGAGCGGGCGGCAGCGGACTGGAACACCTGACGGATCCGGATCAGGCGGTGGAATTCGTGAAGCAGACGGGCGTGGACGCGCTGGCGATTGCGATCGGCACCAGCCACGGGGCATACAAATTCAGCAGCAAGCCGACCGGCGAAACGCTGAAGATGGCGCGCCTGATTGAGATCCACAATAAGCTGCCGAATGTCCACCTGGTGATGCACGGCTCTTCGAGCGTCCCCAAGGAACTGCAGGACATCATCAACCAGTATGGCGGCAAGCTGAAGCCCACGTGGGGCGTGCCGGTGGAAGAGATCCAGCTGGGCATCCGCAACGGCGTGCGCAAGATCAACGTGGATACCGACAACCGTCTGGCGATGACTGGCGCGATCCGTAAGGTGTTCGCGGAGAAGCCGGAAGAGTTCGATTTGCGCGGCTACATGAAGCCGGCGCGCGAGGCGATGCAGAAGGTTGTGGCGCAGCGCATGACGCAGTTCGGCCAGGCCGGTCACTTCAAGGACTACACTCCGATACCGATGGAAACGATGGCGGCGCGGTACAAGAAGGAAGCCGTCACCGCATAACAGTAAGGCAATCCGTCGCCAGGAAGACCGTACCATCCTGGCGACGGGCTGTGATCGCGCGCCTTCGCGCACGGCGCGATCAGCGGTTATGCGGCCTCACGAATCTCGACGGACAGGCACTTGCCGAGCACCCGGAAGGCGGCTTCCAGTTGGTCCAGGCGGGAGGCATGGCGCAAATCGAGCAGCCGGTCCACCTGGGGCAAATGGCAGTTCAGCCGCCGGGCGAGTTCCGCCTTACCTACCTTGGCGGTTCGCATCGCGGTATAGAGGGCCAGTTTCGCTTCGGTCAATGCCGGCAATGTCACGAATGGCCCCTTGCCTCCAGCGCGGGGGATAGGAATATCGCGGCGAAGGTCAATGTAGGCCATGAGGACCGTCTCAATGGCGTCAGGAGCACGCAGGAGCGCTTCTGCTCGATCCTCCCCGAAGGTGCAGGCCCCTGGGACGTCCGGAACCTGTGCCAGGATCGTATTGTTAGTATCCCTGGAAAGTTTGACGTGAAAACGTAGCATGGCTGGCTATCCTTTCTTCCTACTTTAGCCCCAACACTTTCTTGATATGCAGCTCCAGTCCTTTTCCGATTTCCTTGCCCGCTCCGTGCATCGGCAACGAAGTGATATTGGCGCCCAAGCGTACCGTCAGGTGGCCGCCCTTGCCAGATTCAAACGTGCAGCCTTGCTTTTCCAGCCATCGCTTGAATTGGGCGCTGGTCACATTTCAAGGATATAACAGATGTGTTGCATAATCAACAGAACTGTTGCGTCGCGCCGCTTCAGTTACCGGGCTTGTCGCGCGGCGGCCGGCAGAGCCTCGACGCGCGATTCCGGGCGCGCGAAGAAGACAAACTTGCCGGCCACGGCGGCGGCGATGAGCGCCACCGCGGCCATGACGAACGCGGCGGCGTATCCGAACTGGTGCGCCACCCATCCCGCGGCGAAGGAACTGATCCCCACGAAGAGATCGTAGAAGGCGCTAAGGATGCCGACCGCGGAGCCTCGCTCGGCGCTCGGCGTGCGCCGCAGAACGGTGGATGCGATGGAGGACCACGGAAACGAAAACCCAAAACCAAGCAGCGCGGTAGCGCCCACGGCCGCCACCGGCCCCGGACCGCTTGCCAGCACCAGCAGGCCCACAGCCATAAATACCAGCCCTCCGAAGTATGTGATGAAGGGTTCGATGCGGTCGGGCAACCCGCCAAGGAAGAAGCGCGAGAGTAGGATCATGCCGGCATAGGCGGAGAACGCGACGGGTCCGGAGTTGCCGTGCGACTTCAGATGCAGGATGAGGAAGCCGGCGATCACGGGGTATTGCACGTTGACGAAGCCGATGGCGATGCCCGGCGCGAGGATGGAGCGCGGCAGCCATTGGCGGTTTGGCGAATGCGGCTCGGGATGGTAATCCTCACGCACGCGCGTGAGGATCAAGAAGGCGATGACCGCGGCGGCCACCTGCATTATGGCGGCGTGTTGGAACGAGCCGATCCACTGGCCCACCACAGGACCCGCCGAGATGCCGCCCCAGATGCCCGAACTCAGATACCCCAGCGCCTGCGCGCTGCGTTCAATGCCCGCGAGTTCCACCACCCAGGCGGCAGCCCCTGTGTAGAGGCAGGCTTCGCCCATCCCCTGAAATACGCGCGCCAGGTAGGGACCGGCCATGCCCAGCGGCAGCAAGTAAATACCGCCGGCGAGCGCGCAGCAAACCAGTCCGGCGAGGAAAGAGATTTTACGGCCGCGGCGATCGGCCAGCGGACCCGAAATCAGCCGACCCAGGAGAGCGACGAAAGAGAAGATGCCGATGACGAGCCCGACGTCCTGATCCGAGCCGCCGAGGTCATAGCGAATATGCGGCGCCAAGCGGGGCAGCACGGTTCCGATCCCCAGAAATCCCAGAAAGGTGGCGCCTACCAGAGCCCAGAATTGTGAGCTGAAGCCACGCGCGGAAAATGACATGTATTCTTCCAGAGTGGCATAAAGGCGCGGCCTGGTGCAGCGGAGCGAAGCGCGGGGTGGGGCCGATTCCGTCTATTTCCCCCTCAGCTTTATCGGACGCCGTGGCGGCTATGGCGTCGAGCTTCAACTCCAATATTTGGGTGCTCGCCGGGCCAGGAGAAGTATTTTTCCAGGGCACGATGATTTACAATGCAAGACATTGAGCCCAATGCTGGTTGGACCGCGCGCCACGCCATTCGCCGCTGTGATTCTGCTGGCAATGACCGCGGGCGCCTATTCCGCCGTCCTCTCGGCCCCTGACCTGGCAGGTGCGGCTGGCCAGTCTACGATCGCCTCATTGTCGTTGGATTCGGAAGGCCAGGCAGTCAGCGGCCTCCAGTTCGACCTGGATTGGGACGACACGCTCGATGTCAGGATCTTTGCCGGAGACCGGCTTCGGCAATCCTCAAGAGTGCTCTATTCCTCACCTGTAAAGCCCCGCGGCGTGCGTTACCTGATCATCGGAATGGACCAGGGCATCCTCTCCGACGGCGAATTGCTCAAGGCGTTTGTGACGGTGAGCAGCGGTTCACAACCGGGAACCGCGCGGATACGAGTGACGAATGCCGTCGCAACCGACGCGGGCGGGAGCCCAATCGCCGTCCGTTTCGCGCCCGTCAACGTCAAGATCCAGGGCGGCGGCACGGCAGTGTCCCTTCTGTCGCAGGGTGTCCTGAATGCCGCCAGCCTCCTACCAGGAGCGATCTCGCCCGGCATGGTCATTACGTTGCTAGGGTACTTCCGATCCGCGGCTCCGGTGCTGTTCTTTAACGGAATCCAGGCGCCAACGCTCTATGCCGGCCCGGGCCAGGTGAATGCAATCGTACCGTTTGCATTGAGCGTGGGCCCGATTGCAACCCTGGAGGTCCGCGGCGATGGCCAACCCACTGCCAGTCTCCCGCTTGCCACCGCGCCCGTATCTCCAGCGGTTTTTACGCAGGTGGGTACGGGGATTGGGCCGGGCGCTATTCTCAACGAGGATTATTCGGGGAATTCGTTTTTGAATCCGGCGGCGGCCGGCTCGGTCGTGATGGTGTACGGAACTGGTTTCGGCTCGCTGGATCCGCCAGCGGCGGACGGCGAAATCGCCGGCTTCCCCGCCAGGACAACCCTCCCTGTCAGTGCGTCGATCGGCGATCTTCCCGCGGAAGTGCTTTACGCCGGAGCGGCACCCGGATTGGTCGCCGGTGTTGCGCAGGTCAATCTGCGAATCCCCAGCGGCTTGGCGCCGAACCTCGCAGCGCCTGTGTCGGTGACCATTGGATCCGCGACCATTCCCGCGGGCGTAACTGTCTCCATTCGATAACCAACAGGCTAGCCGGGTATAGTTACGGATACACTGGTGGGAGTGAAGCAAGACGCAGCCTACTTCAAAGACCAGGAGCCGGTCCTTATCTACATCGGCAAGAAGCTGAAAGATTCCTTGCGGCTGGAGGAGATCTTCGCAGCGGCGAATGTAGATTACGGCGTCGAGGCCGATGAATACCGCGGCGGCGTGATCTTTCGTTCGGTGCGGGCCGGCGCCTTCTTTTACGTGCTGCCCGAAACGGTGGACGCCGCGCACGAAATCATGCGGCAGAACGGATACAAGCCATACCTCGGCGCGGCGCCGGACGTGGGGTAGCGCGTCCGGCACCGCGCCACGCGGCCTCGATGAGCGTCTCGGACGCCCGGTCCGCGATGGGGGATTTTCAAAGGGAATCCACCGCACCCCCCGCCCCAGTGGGAGGAAATGGGTCCCCTTTGAAAATCCCCCATCGCGGACCGGGCGTCCGAGACGCTCATCGAGGCCGCGTGGCGCGGTGCCGGA
>JANYAH010000054.1 GCA_025361425.1 Candidatus Solibacter sp.
GAGAGTCTCATTAAGACGCCGGGCGATGAATCCTGGTAAACGCCGGTCACGGAAATAGGTAACGATAAGTCGGCTTGCGATCCCCGAGGCCTTACAAGCTCCCGATGATCGCGTCGTGTGTTACGCCTTTGTGCTGGGCGACAGCGCGGAGGATTGAAATGGGCGTTCCGAGTCGGACAGGGTCATGTTCCGGAATTGCAATCCGTTGGTGAGTCGGTTCTGACGTCTCCAGAATGATGTGGCTGCCAACCTGATGCACCTCGGCGTATTGCCAGCGCCGACACAGAACATTGGCGAGATGCGTACCCGAGACATCGGGTGGGATATTCATGCCACGGACATGATCTCGTCGCGGACTAGGTGGAGGCGAACCCGCGCGGGCAGGGGTTGGTCGAAGAAGAACGCCGTCGTGGCCTCAAGTACGTTCTCGCGCAACTGCTGCCAGGTATCCCCCTCAGTGAAGATGTTTTCCGTGAGGCACTCCGCGCAATAGCCGCCGTCGGCCTCTAAGACTACTTCGAACACCAATTCCGCCATACCCCTATGATACGGCATGAGTTCGTCGATTACTCCCCGCAAGTCGGCTTGCGGCGGCAATGGGCAGAATCGTGGACAGTTGACGGAAGCGTCCATCGCTCTTGGGCGTTCTGGGCGCCGGAGATGCTTTGACCGTTGCGTTGGGTATTTTAAAGTTATGGAGCTGATTTTCGAGATTCGCGACGCAAAGGAGGGCGGCTTTTACGCGCGTGCGTTGGGCCACGCCATCTTCACTGAAGCCGAAACGTGGGAGGAACTCCGTGCCAACGTCTTAGACACAGTCTCGCTGCATTTTGAAGTGGCCCAGACGCGTCCCCGACTGGTGCAGATGCATTACGTCAAGGACGAGTTGATTCCCGTGGAAGCTGCATGAAGTTGCCGCGCGGCGTATCCGCCGACCGTCTGATCCGCGCGCTGGAACGCCTGGGATATGTGGTCATCCGCCAGAAGGGGAGCCATGCCAGACTCCGGCACGAGGGACCCTCCGCCTGACTGATCACGGTCCCCGCTGCACCATCCGCTGAACCGGGTCGCCCAGCCTCGCTACGCGGGCGTCGGGTGCCGGGAGATACTTGGATGCTGCCAGGCGGTTTGGAAACAGCCTCTTGGGAAGATCGTCAGGAACGATCCCGATGATTGGCATAAGGCGGAAAAAAGTGTAATGCTACCGCATGACAATCTTATGCACTGCTTTGGCGAGATTCTTGAACTCCATGCGAGAGACAGAATTGGGCGCGTACTCGCAGACCGTGAGGCCGGTCATCACCGCCTCAGCCACCACGATTCGCTGGCCGATGGGGGGCAGCACCTTCCTCCCCAAATCCTCCAACGACGCGGAGAGAGCACGCCCCAGGTTCGTGTTCATCAGCACCTTAGAAGGGACGAACCGGATGCGTGGTCGCTTGGAGCGCCTTTCGGCGCGCGCTTTGAGAGCCAGGGACAGCGCCTCCTTGAGGGAAAACAGATCCAAGGGAGAAGGGCCGCAGGGCAGAAGAAAAAGGTCGGCAACGAGGGCGGCCTGGTAGGTGGTTTCAGGCATGCCGGGCGGCGTGTCGATCAGGACGAGGTCGGCGGCCTTTTCCGCCGAGCGCGCCTTGGTCCGCAGGGCGTCCGGGTTGGCGGCTTTCACGATCTCGACACAACGCGAGAGCATTCCCTCGCCTTGGGCGGCCCACGCCGCGAGGCTGTGCTGCGGGTCGGCATCCAGCACGATGACACTCCGGCCCATGGCGTCGAATTCGGCAGCCAGGTTGCCGACGATTGTCGATTTTCCAACGCCGCCTTTTCGTCCCGCAACCGCGATGATCGCCATAGAAAGTAGTGTAAGTGAGGAATCACGATTATCCCTTATTCGCGCTGAAACGGGGCAAGAGCCATTTCGGGTAGATGGTCAGCGACCCGCATCGCCCACAAAATCGGTGGAACGATAAATGGGCGAAGGTCCAAGGTTTTTCACTCTTTCGATGATTTCAGGGCAAGGTAAAACATGCCCCACCTTGTTTTGGGGTACACTGATGCGGTCATGAAACATCGGCGAGCATTCCTTCAGACCGTCGCGGGGGCCGGAGTCGCGGCCGCCCAGACGGCGCCCCAGGCCGGCGAAAGCGACCGTCCGTATTGGGTGCGGACCATGGGGAAGGTGGCGGAGCCCGTGTTGAGCAATCTGGCCGCCGGAACGTTAAAACGGAATATGCCGGTGGAGTGTGTCACCGGGAACGTGGCGGACCGGCGCAAGGTGACGCACCTGGAGGCCATCGGACGGCTGCTGGCGGGCATCGCGCCGTGGCTGGAAGTGGCGCTCGACGCCGGTGCCGAACGCGATCTGCAACAGCGTTACGCCAACCTGGCGCGAGAGGCGATCCGAAGTGGCGCGGATGCGCAATCGCCGGACTTCCTGAACTTTCATGAAGGCTCGCAACCGTTGGTGGACTGCGGCTTCCTGGCGCAGGCGCTATTGCGCGCGCCCAACGAATTGTGGAAGAAGCTGGACCCCGCCACGCAGAAGAACCTGGCGGCGGGTCTGCTTTCCGCCCGCGCGATCACACCGGGACAGAACAACTGGCTGCTGTTCGCCGCGACGGTGGAGGCCGCGCTGGCCATGATGGGAGAGCGGTTTGACGGGATGCGGATCGATTACGCGGTGCGCGCGCATCAGCAGTGGTACGTGGGCGATGGACTATATGGCGACGGGGCGCGTTTTCATTGGGACTATTACAATAGCTTCGTGATTCAACCCATGCTGCTGGACGTGCTGCGCAATATCGGCACTCATGCCAAGACGTGGGAGGCGCTGCTGCCGGACACGCTGGCGCGCGCGCGGCGGTATGCCGCGATCCAGGAGCGGCTGATCTCGCCGGAGGGCACGTTCCCGGTGATCGGACGCTCCGTCTGCTATCGCACGGGAGCGTTCCAGTTGCTGGCGCAGATGGCGTTGCTCGGCGAACTGCCCGCGCCGCTAACCGGGCCGGGAGTGCGCGCCGCGCTAACGGCGGTGATGAAGCGGTTGCTCGAAGCGCCGGGGACGTTCGACGATAAGGGCTGGCTGACGGTGGGGTTCGCGGGACATCAGCCGCATTTGGGCGAGAGCTACATTTCGACGGGCAGCCTGTACCTTTGTGCGGGCGTGTTTTTGCCGTTGGGGTTAGGGCCCGGAGACGCGTTCTGGAGCGGAGCGGCGGAAGAGTGGACGTCACGCCGCATCTGGCGCGGCGAGGATGCGCCGGCGGATCACGCGATCACGGTGTAGGGAGTGCGGGATTAAGCGCAGCGCCTCTTGCCACGGACGACGTCCGTGGCTGGGCAGGTGCTTTCGCTTTGCAAGAGGCTGACCCCGTTGTTCCGGCTGCGGAACGAGGGCGTCCCGCGCAGGCCAGGGGGTCTGCCCCACGATTGGGCAGGGGGCGCGCTCCACCCGAAAAAGCCGCCTGAAAGGCGGCTGCAGGCAAGATTGCCCGCCCCACAAAACCGGCAGGACTTCGGCCGCACTACACTAGTGGCTGAAGCCTGGTAATTTAAGATGTCAGGCGTATGCCACCATAGGGGTAGTGGAGAAGTTTTTCGTTCAAAATTTTGGATGCCGGGCCACACAAGCCGATGGGGCCGCTCTCGAACGGTTGCTGGCGGGCAAGGGACTTGCATCCAGCGGCGAACGCGCCGGCGCGGACCTGGTGGTGCTGAACACCTGCACGGTGACTTCGTCGGCGGATGACGACGTGCGCCAGACCATTCGGCGAGTGCATCGGGAAAACCCGGAGGCGCGGATCCTGGTGACTGGCTGCTACGCGCAACGCGCGCCGGAGGAATTGGCGTCGATGGCGGGGGTCACGTGGGTGGTGGGGAACTCGCACAAGACCCAGATTGCGGAGATCGTGACGGCGGCCCCGTACCACGGCAACATTCACATTGGCGATATTTTCGAACAGCGCGATTTTCTGTCGGCGCCGGTGGAAGACGCGGCGGGCGACCGCACGCGCCCGAATCTGAAGATTCAGGATGGCTGCAACAATCGCTGCTCGTTTTGCATTATCCCGTTCGTGCGGGGACGGAGCCGCAGCGCGCCCGCCGAACAGGCGATCGAACAGGTGAGCGCGCTGGCCCGGCGCTATCGCGAGATCGTGCTGAGCGGCATCAATCTGGGGCGATGGGGCAGGGAACCAGGGAGCAAAATGCGGCTTGCGGATCTGCTACGGCGCCTGCTGGCGGAGACGGATGTGGAGCGCCTGCGCCTCAGTTCCGTGGAGCCCATGGACTTTTCCGACGATCTGCTGTACCTGATGACGGAATCGCCGCGGATCGCGACGCATGTCCACGCGCCGCTGCAAAGCGGGTGCGACCGGACGCTGCGGCGCATGCATCGGAAGTACCGTCCGCGGCACTATGCGGACCGTGTGGAGAAGGCGCGCGGGCTGATGCCGGATGCGGCGATTGGCGCCGACGTGATGGTGGGCTTCCCGGGGGAGACCGACGCCGAGTTCGAAGAGAGCCGGCAATTCATGGCGGCGATGCCGTTCACTTACCTGCACGTCTTCACCTATTCGGAGCGTCCGGGCACGCCGGCCGCGGAGGAGGCGGTGCAGGTGCCCATGGCGGTGCGCAAGGAGCGGAATCGCGTGCTGCGCGAGTTGGCGGCGGGCAAGAATCTGGCATTCCGCGAACGAATGGTGGGCCGCACGCTTTCCGCGGTGACGCTGGCGGAAAGCAGGATCGCGCTGTCAGAGAACTATTTGAAGGTGGAACTGGCGGCGGGCCGCGAAGCGAACACGCTGATCGACGTGCGGATCGCCGGGGTGACGAACGGCGGCCTGCGGGAAAACGCGCTGCCGATTTTGGAGTGAGCACTTTGACGCGGCGGGGCGTCCTTCAACGCAGAGGCGCAGAGATCGCAGAGATCGCAGAGATAGGCAGAGAAAGGCAGAGAAAGGCAAGAACAAGATTCGGAAGGAGTCGGATTTGCCAATGTCGACTAACCGCTGCGCCGGGAGCACCACGTAGGGGGTTTCCACGTCGAGGTCTGGAAGAGAGCTGCAATGGGGGCGAATCTGCGCATGCGTGCAGTGTAGGCGGATTGACCGGCTTCCTCAGAGCATCGCCAGAGGCACATCCCGCGAGGGCGCCGGAAATGCGCGGTCGATCGCCGCGATGTCTTCCGGCGGCAGCACCCATCCCGTACCGCCGGCGTTCTCCCGAGTGTGCTCCAGATTCCCCGCCTTTGGAATGGTGAAGACACCCTCCAACCGCGTGAGGAAATTCAGTATGACCTGTCGCACGGTTCGTCCGTGGCGTTGGGCGATTGCATCCAGCACGCAGCCACCCGGCGAATCTGGCCGCGGGAACTTCGCTCTGCCGAACGGCGT
>JANYAH010000077.1 GCA_025361425.1 Candidatus Solibacter sp.
TACTCCTTGCTGAGCAGCGTTTCGGTGGGAATCTTGTTGAACTTGGGGTCGCCGTAATACGTGTCGCGGTCGGCGTAGGCCAGCTTAAGCGCTTCCACGAGCGTGTGAATGTAGTCCGCCGAGTTGAGCTTCAACCCCTGAATGTCGTAGCCTTCCAGAATATTCAGGGCTTCGATCATGCTGGGGCCCTGGCTCCAGAAGCCCGGCTTGTATACCGTGTAGCCCTTGAAGGTGGTGGAGACGGCGTCCTCGGGTTCCACGCGGAAGGCGGCCATGTCTTGGTAGCGGAGCAGGCCGTTGTGGGCCTTGGAGAACGCGTCGATGCGGTGCGCGATCTCGCCGCGGTAGAAGAAATCGCGCACCGCGTCGATGGCCTTATTGCGATTGGCGCCACCGGTGACCGCGCGCTTTTCGGCGTCCGCCATGGCGCGTAGCGTGCGCGCCAGATCCACCTGGCGGAAGATGTCGCCGGGCTGCGGGGGGCGCCCGTTGGGCAGGAAGGTGCGCTTGCTATCGGGCCAGGACTCCAGATACTTCACGCTGTTGAGGATCGCGCGGACGCGCATTTCGTCCACCGGAAAGCCGTCCGCCAGCTCGATGGCCGGCTGGACCGTCTCGGCAAACGATTTCGTGCCGTACTCGCGCAGCGTAACTAGCGCGGCTTCCACCATGCCCGGCACCAGCGCGGGCAGAATTCCGGCCACCGGCACCCAGTTCTTCATACCGCCGGCTTCGGGGGGTGAGGTCATCTCAATGTCGGTGACCTTATGTTCGCGGAAGAACTGCGCGGTGGCCAGTTTGGGCATGGTTCCCACCCCCGCGATGGCGTGCACTTTGCCGTCTTTCGTGCGCACCAGGATGGGCGCTTCACCGCCCAGTCCGAAATGCGAAAACTCCACCACGCAGGCCGCCAGCATGCTGGCCACGCCGGCATCCACCGCATTGCCGCCGGAATAATACATGCGCATGCCAGCTTCCGTGGCGTACTCCGAACCCGCCGCTACCGCGCCGCGCGTACCGCGCGATGGCAGGCGCACAAGGCGCTCCCGCCGCTGCGGCTGCTGGCCCAGAACCACCGCCGCCAGCACGGCCACCGAAACCGCCAGTCTGAGCTTCATATGGATTCCATTGTATGGGATTGGAACGCGGCCGGTCGCAGGCCGCGGCGGCGGTATAATCTTGTCATCCGTGAGTGAGTTTGAAGCTGGACAACCCGCGGCGCCAAGGGACGAGGACGAACCCATGTTGTACTGCCCGGTGTGTTCCACGCGCCTCACGGAATTGAAGTGCAAGCTGATCTGTGCCCGCTGCGGCTACTACATGAGTTGCGCGGATTACTATTGAGTTCACTAAATCATGTCTGACATCCCAGCCTTATTGGAACGATTCCGCCGCGGTCCGGAAGTACTTGCCATGGTCCTGACCGGCGTGTTTGGCGATGAGGAAGACTTCGTCACCGCTCCCGGGAAGTGGAGCATCCGGCAGACCGTCGCGCATCTGGCCGATGCCGAACTGGTGGGCGCACACCGCTTGCGGCAGGTGATCGCGGAGGACAACCCGACCCTGATCGCCTACAGTCAGGATGCCTGGACGAAGAACCTGGACTACGCGCGCCGCAAGCCAAAACAGTCGCTTGAGACCTTCCGGCGAATTCGCGCCGAAAACTACGAATTGCTGAAGGAAGTCCCGCCCACCGCCTGGGACCGCACCGGCAACCACACTGAGAATGGCCCGATGACGCTGCGCCGCCTGCTGGAGAGCTACGCCGAACACGCCGAATCCCACGCGCGCCAACTCCAGGAGATCCGCGAGACCTACAAGCTGGCTAAGGGCAAAAAGTAAGAGGGGGCAAAGGAGCGTCCGAGCTTCGCTCGGATGGACAGGCCGGAGGTCTATCCTACCAAGTGAGACATACATGTCTTACTTAACAATAATTTGTGTTGGCGTCGCCAGCTCCATAAGGATACGGTCTACTTCGGCGGCGGGGTCGGTGGAGCGGGTAATCTGGCGGCCGATTACAAGATAGTCGGCGCCGTCGCGAATCGCCTGGGCGGGGGTGGCCACGCGCTTTTGATCGCCCGAGTCCACGCCGGCCGAACGCACTCCGGGCGTCACGATCACGGTGTTCGGGCCGACGATGCGCCGTACGGTGGCGGCTTCCAGCGGCGACGCGACGATTCCGTCGATACCCAATTCCACGGCCTTGCGCGTGCGGCGTTCCACCAGACTCGCCACCGTGCCGTCGTAGCCCAGATCGTCCATGTCCTCGGGTCCGAAACTGGTTAGCACGGTGACGCCCAGAATCTGCAAGCGGCTGCCCGCGCGAGCGGCCACGGCGGCGCGCATCACCGAACTGACCGCGTGAACCGTCAAGAAACGTACGCCGGTCAGCGAAACCAGGGCCACGGCGCGCGCCACGGTTTCCGGAATGTCGTACATCTTCAAATCGAGAAAGACCTGCTTCCCTTCCCCGAGCAGTTGCTTGACAATCTCCATGCCGGCGGCGGTATACAGTTCGAGGCCGACCTTATAGAAGTTGACGCGAGGGCCGATTCTGGCGACCAGGGCGCGGGCCGCGGCAGCGGACTCCACGTCCAGCGCGACAATGATGGGGTTGTTCATGGCTTCGGGGATTAAATCAGCCGGATAGCTTTCTCCGCACGCGGCAGCACGCGGCCAAGCCTGTAGCCGCCGGTAAATTTGGCGGCGTCGCTTTCGGGCAAAGAGATCAGGAGGCCGCCGGAGGTTTGCGGATCGTACAGCAGGGCTTCGATTTCAGGTGGGAGTTGGCGCTGCGTCTCCACCACGCAGGCGGCGAATTCGCGATTGTTATTGAGGCCGCCAGGTATGGCGCCGGCGCGCGCATACTCCACCGCGCCGGGCAGATACTGCAACTCATCGACCGCGATTTCCAGGGTCACGTGACTGGCAAGCGCCATTTCGCGGGCGTGGCCGATGAGGCCGAAGCCGGTGACGTCGGTGCAGCCGTGGACCTGGTAGCGCAGCATTTCCTCGCAGACCGCGCGATTCAGGGTGAGCATGGAAGCAATCGACGCGGCAACATCGGCCTGGCGGGCAATGCCGCGCTTGAGTGCGGTAGAGATGACGCCGGTGCCGATACGTTTGGTGAAGACGAGGGCGTCGCCCGGGCGCGCGCCGGAGTTGGCCTTGATGCGCGAGGGGTGTACGGTGCCGGTCACGGCGTAGCCGAACTTGATCTCGTCATCCGCCACGCTGTGCCCGCCCAGGATGGTGCAGCCGGCCTCATGCATCTTCTCCGCACCGCCCTTCAGGATTTCTTCCAGGTCCCGCGGATCTTGCTTGGGCGGCCAAGCCAGAATGGTGAGCGCGGAGATGGGGCGGCCGCCCATGGCATAGACGTCGCTCAGCGCGTTGGCCGCGGCGATGGCGCCGTAGGTGTACGGGTCGTCGACAATCGGCGTGAAGAAATCCACGGTCTGCACCAGGGCGAGTTCCGGCGTCAGCTTGTACACGCCAGCATCGTCGGCGGTGTCAAACCCTACCAGCACATTCTCATCGGCCCAACGGGGCACGCCAGCCAAAACCATGTCCAACAACTTTGGACTCAGCTTGCTGGCTCAACCAGCGGCCTTCACGTGGGCGGTTAACTTTCTGAGTTGGGTAGTATCGTCCATGCTTCCTCACTATAATAACGGGATGCGACGTACGGCTGTTTTGTCCGGTGTTCTGCTACTGGCCCTGGGGTTCACGCTGGTGTCGCGCGAACCCGAGACCGACCCGCGCCTGCGAAGAGCCTCCCGCGCCGGCGAGCGCAATGGATGGATCCAGGTACACCTGGAGGGCAAGCCCGGTGAGATCGGATTCCAGCACGGCGCGCTGCTGGCCACCGAGATCAAAGACACCTTCAAGGTGGTCTCCACGGAGATGGTCCACGAAGAGAAGAAGGATTGGGCGTTTTTCCGAAGGGCCGCGGAGCAGGTGTTCTGGCCACACGTGGAGCAGCAGTACCGCGAGGAATTGAACGGCATTGTCGAAGGGCTCCAGTCGAAGGGCGTGAAGCTGGACATCTGGGATGTGGTGGCGCTCAACGCCTGGCTGGAACTGCCCTACTACGATAAGTGGTACGACAAAAGCGCGGGCACGCCCAGCAGCGGAGCGGGGCCAGGCGACCATTGCAGCGCTTTCGTGGCGACGGGCAGCTACACCAAAGATCATCGCGTGGTGATCGCGCACAACAACTGGACCAGCTACTCTACGGGCGAACGCTGGAACATCATCTTCGATATCACGCCGGCGGAGGGCAGCCGGATCATCATGGACGGCATGCCCGGGCTGATCCACTCGGGAGACGATTTCGGCATCAATGCGGCGGGCATGATGATTACCGAAACCACCATCGGCAGCTTCAGCGGCTTCGACCCCAGCGGTATCCCGGAATTCGTACGGGCGCGCAAAGCCATGCAGTACGCGGCATCGATCGACGACTACGCGCGGATCATGAAAGACGGCAACAACGGGGGCTATGCCAATAACTGGCTGATTGCCGACCGCAAGACCAACGAGGTGGCGAGCCTGGAACTGGGGCTCAAGAACGTCACGTTGCAGCGCACGAAAGATGGATTCTTCGTGGGTTCGAACTTCCCCAACGATCCGAAGCTGATCAGGGAGGAGACCGATTTCGACCCCAAGAATCGCAGCAAGAGCGAGAACGCGCGGCATGAGCGCTGGCTGGCGTTGATGGAGCAGCACAAAGGCAAGATCGATGGCGGAGCCGCGGAGAAATTCCTGGGCGACCATTTCGACAGCTTCGCCGGCAAGGTGGATTACAACGAGCGCACGCTGTGCGGGCACATGGAGACCTCGCCTCGCGGCATGGGGACGTGGCAACCGCCGTACGCTCCGGCCGGCGCGGTTCAGAACAAAGTGGCGGACACCGCCAGCGCCGAGAAGATGTCGCTGAGGGCTCTGCTGGGCCACGCGTGCGGGCGCAATTTTAAGGCGGCCGAGCATCTGGCCAGGCATCCCGAATTCGCCTGGCAGAAGGATATCCTGCGCGACATGAACTCGCGGGGCTGGACGAAGTTCACGGCGAAGTAGGGGCCGGACACCGGGCGAAATCGGCAACTTTATTTACGATATCCGTTGACAGCCGCGACAGGCCAGGAGGCCTGGCCAGGAGGCCTGTCCTACTTGCCCTTGCTGAGCTTGCGGTAGTAGTCGGCGACCTTTTCCTGGTAGCCCTGCGGCACCCTCTCGCCGCCGGGACTGCGCACGCTGCCGGTGCCGTTAGCTTCTTCCACCTTGCGGCGCAGTTCCATTTCCACCTGTTGGATGCCGCCCATCAGGGTGGACTGTATGCGCTCGGCAAGCAGCGGATCGTTGGCGTAAGTGTTGGGATTGAGGCGCTGCATGTCGCGGATCAGGCTTTGCAGATCCTTGACCATGGCGGGATCATTGCCTTCCGCCTGTTGCTCGAGTTGGCGGAGGGTCTGGAGCGTCTGGGTGTAGCTGTTCTGGAAATCCTCGGGGCGCACCGGGCCGTTGCGCGGATCGCCGGTACCGGCCGCTGGACCGCCGTTGGTGGGGCCGCCGCCCCCTTGCTGCCCTTGTTGGCCCTGCCCCTGTTGGCCCTGCTGTCCCTGTCCGCGTTGCGCTTGTTGCCCTTGCTGTCCGCCGCCTTGCTGGCCGCCGCCTTGTTGTCCTTGCTGACCCTGTTGCCCTTGCTGACCCTGTTGCCCCTGCTGACCCTGTTGCTTCTGCTGACCTTGCTGACCGCGCTGTAGGGATTGTTGGCTTCGTTGACCACGCTGGCCGTTTTGGCCCGGCTGGCCGTGCTGCGCGCTCATCTGCTCCAGTTGCTGGCGAAGGCGCTCCACCTGTCCCAACGCGGTCTCGGAGAGTTTGTCGTCCTTGCCGCCCTTGCCGTCCTTAGTGCCCGGACCCATCGCCTGCTGCACCTGCTTCAACTGCTCCTTAAGTTCGTTGATGCCCTGCGTGATGGTGGCT
>JANYAH010000084.1 GCA_025361425.1 Candidatus Solibacter sp.
TGCCGGCCGGTTGCCAGCTTGTTGGGGATTCGGCAGTTTCGCCGAGTGTTTTAGAAGAAGTTGTGGAAGTCCTATGCCAAGCTAACGTCTTCCGCCTGCAAACCCTTCGGGCCTTTTTTCACCACAAATGACACACGCGCGCCTTCGTCGAGCGAGCGATAGCCGCTGGCTTCGATTGCGGAGAAATGGACGAAAACGTCTTCGCCATTCTCGCGCTGGATAAATCCGAAGCCTTTTGCGGCGTTAAACCACTTCACGGTACCTGTTTCTTTCATGTTTCCTCTACTTCATCTTACGATGTTTTTTTCAAAATCTGGGAGACGTCGCGGTTGCACGCGTTCCCGGCCCCAATACCTTGCAGCCCCTCGACCGGGCCCGACCGGGGGCCATAAGGGCCATTTCACTATACAAGGGTCCGCGCCCGGTTACAAGTGGGTAAGGTCCGGCGGGTCCAGCGGCCATCTCCGTCTCAGCGGTGGATTCCCTCCCGCACGCCCTCCTGTTCACCGAAGTGGACTTGCGCCCCCCCGCCATTCCAGCATAGTTTGAGTCATGTCCGGTTGGTGCGGTGCCGCCTCTTCGTCCTGCTCCGCGCCGCGCTCGCCTTTCTGACGGGCGCGCATTCCGCCCCGTACAGTGCCAGTCCAAGCAGATCCTCCCAGACTGTGTTGGACAGCGAATAGGGAAGAGACTCTATTCGGCTCATCCTTCAGCACTCGTTTCCTCTCTGCGAAATGGTTCTCAACAAAGGAAGAACAATATGGCAGTTGTGATGGACCCAGTATCGAGATCGGGTGAGAACCGGGAGACCGGTTGGGTGAATCGTCTCTTCACCAGTGAGGGATCGACTCCGGAATACCAGGAGCTGAAGTTTACGCTCCACCGGAAACTACTGGACCGGATCAACCTGGAGGCGCTCTCCTCAATGTCCGGCGAACGCGTCCGCGCGGAAGTTCGCACGGCCGTCGCGAGACTCGTCGAAGAAGAGAAGACTCCCCTCAGCCTGGTCGAAAAGGACCGGGTGATTGAAGAGATCCTGGATGAGGTGTTCGGTCTCGGCCCCCTCGAACCGCTGCTCCAAGACCCCACCATCAGTGACATCCTGGTGACCACCCCGCACCGCGTCTATGTGGAACGCGGCGGCAAACTGTACCGCACGCCGGTGGAGTTCAAGGACGACGCCCACCTGCTGCGCATTATTGAAAAAATCGTCTCCCGCGTGGGACGCCGCGTCGACGAATCGTCGCCCATGGTGGACGCGCGCCTGCCCGATGGCTCACGCGTCAACGCCGTGATACCCCCGGTCGCCGTGGATGGACCACTGCTCTCCATCCGCCGTTTCGGCCGCCACGCGCTCAAAGGCGAAGATCTGGTGGCCAAGTTTGCCATGACCGAAGGCATGCTCGAACTCTTGAAAGGCTGCGTCAAAGCGCGCCTCAATATCCTGATCTGCGGCGGTACCGGCTCCGGTAAGACAACCCTGCTCAACGCGGTTTCTTCTTACATACCGGAAGACGAGCGCATTGTCACCATTGAAGACGCCGCGGAATTGCGCCTCCAGCAGACCCACGTGGCGCGCATGGAAACCCGCCCCGCCAACGTGGAAGGCACGGGCGCGATTCACATCCGCCAACTGGTCATCAACGCGCTCCGCATGCGCCCCGACCGCATTATCGTGGGAGAAGTCCGCGGCGAGGAAGCGCTGGACATGTTGCAGGCCATGAATACCGGTCACGATGGATCGCTCACCACGCTGCACGCCAACACCCCCCGCGACGGTCTGGGCCGCCTGGAAGTGATGGTGGGCATGGCCAACGCCAACATGGGAATCCGCTCCATTCGCCAGCAGATCGCCAGCGCCGTGGATCTGTTCGTGCAGACCTCGCGATTCAGCGATGGAACCCGCCGCGTCACGCACATCACGGAAGTGGTCGGCATGGAGCAGGACATTATCACGCTGCAGGATATTTTCCTCTTTGAGAAGACGGGCATCACGGAGAACGGAAGAGTGCGCGGACGTTTCCGCGCCACCGGCATCCGGCCCAAGTTCTATGACCGCCTGAAGACGTGCGGCATCACTTTGCCCACGCAGATGTTCCAGACGGTTGTCGAAATCAACTAGGCAACCCATTCACCGCGGACCGCTACTGTAGTGCGGCCGAAGTCCCCGGTTTTGTGGGGCGGGCAATCTTGCCCGCAGCCGCCTTTCAGGCGGCTTTTTCGGGCCGAGCACGCCCCTGCGTTCTCCGCAAGCGCCGCCTGCGTTGGCTGCTTCACGGTCAAGTGCATACTTGCTCTTCTGCTTGCCGCAGACCGCTAGGATTTTCTCCTTTCCCTGGGGACACGCGGAGTGCGCGGAGGAAAGACCCTACCCATTCCGCCGCCTGGGTTTTCGTCTTTCTCCGCGTCTCCGCGTCTCCGCGTCTCCGCGGTGAATGGCCGTCCCCGGTACTCCTGGATTTCGGACAAACGAATTCGAAATCCGTTAGGATTGTCGGTACCACAGGGTTCACGACTTAGGAGGTCACCTCATGAAAGCAACTATTCTGGCGATTGTCGCTCTCGCCATTGCCGCCGCGCTCTCCGCCCAGGAGTTTCGCGGCACCATCGGCGGAACCATTCTCGATGCTTCGGGCGGAACTATTGCCGGCGCAAAAATCCACGTCACCGAATCGCAGAGCGGCACCAAGGCCGACGCCACGTCGGACTCCGGCGGCCACTACAACGTACCCCTGCTGCTGGCCGGCGACTACGAGATCGCCGTGCGCATGCCGGGCTTCAAAGAGTATGTCCGCAAAGGCGTGCACCTGGGCGCCGGCGAGCGTCCCACGCTCGACGTGCGGCTTGAGGTTGGCGACACTAGCGTCACCGTCGAAGTGATCGCCGACGCGCCGTTAATTAATTCCGAGAACGCCAGCGTGGGCAATGTCATCACCACCAAAGAGGTGGAGGACCTCCCGTCCAACGGCGGTACGCCGCTGGCCCTGCTTTCGCTGGCTCCGGGCGTGCTCGCCATGAGCTAGCCAACTCAGGTGCTGCCGTTCGCATCGGGCGGCGCCGCCAGCTTCAGCATGGGCGGCATTCCCAACCAACAGAACGAGCTGCTGACCGACGGCGTACCCAACACCACCTGGGATGGCCGCTTGGCCTATAGCCCGCCCAAGGACGCCGTGAGCGAGGTGCGCGCCAAGGTCTTCGACACCGATACCACCTTCGGGCGAACCGCCGGCGGCACCGCCAACACTATCCTCAAGAGCGGCGCCAATGCGTTGCATGGAACGCTCTCCTGGCTCAACCAGCCGAACAACCTGGTGGCCAACAATTTCTTCAATAACAAAGCCGGCCTGAGGCCTCCGGTGACCCACTTCAACCAGGCCGGCGCCACCGTCAGCGGCCCTCTCTGGGTTCCCAAGGTGTATGACGGCCGCAACAAAGTCTTCTGGCTGTTCGCCTTCGAAGACATCCAGTCCAAGTCTCCCACCACCAGCATCTTCAGCGTGCCCACCGACGCCTTGAAGCTCGGCGATTTCTCCAAGCTGCTGGCCGTCAACGGGACCACCATCTACGACCCGGCCACCGCCGCCAAGGCGGCCACTGGCGGCACCATCACACGCACCGCCTTCCCGGAAAACAAAATCCCGGCGAACCGCATGAACCCCATCGCGCTTAAGTATTCGCAATTCATCGCGGCGCCGAATATCACCGACCCCAGCGTGCTGCGCAAGGACGATTTCAACAACTTCGGCAACAATTCCATCCAGAGCGACGGATTCACCAACGAATTCGGACGCCTGGACTTCAATATAGGCAGCCGGAGCCGCACATATTTCAACGTCCGGCACACCGATTACTTCCAGAACAAGAACGATTATTTCGACAACATCTCCACCGGCAGCAACCTGAGCCGCTCCAATTGGGGAGGCAGTTTCGACCAGGTCTACATTGTGAACAGCAGCAACATCCTAAACCTGCGGATGAATTTCACGCGCATGTTCGAGGATCATTCGGCGCCCAGCGCGGGTGTCAACCCGGGCGATTACGGCTTCCCGGCGTACCGCGCGGCCAATTCGCAGTACCTGCAACTCCCGGTGATGACGTTCAGCGGCAACTCGGGGTTTACCACGCTCGGCTTGAACGGCGCCAATACACTGCCCTCGCAGACGCTGCAGGGCTTTGCCAGTTGGGTCGCCATGAAGGGTAACCACGCAATCAAAGTGGGCGCTGACGTCCGCCAATACCGGTTGAACTACAAGAGCTACGGCTACGCCACCGGCGGCTTCTCCTTCTCTGCCAACACCTGGGTGCGCGCGGCCAGCAACGCGTCGTCCACTACGGTGATCGGGCAGGATTGGGCATCGTTCCTCCTGGGCTTGCCCACCAATGCCAGCGCGTCCACCTACGATATCAATACATCCGGAATGTTCTACGCCTACTACGCCGGCGTATTCGTGCAGGACGACTGGCGCTTGCGGAAGAATCTCACGCTGAACATCGGCGTCCGCTTCGACCACGATTTCCCGTATCACGAAAAATGGGGACGGACGGTCAACGGCTTCGCCCGCGATGCCACCAGCCCGCTGAATACGGCGGCCGCGGCTGCCTATGCTGGCGCGCCCATCTCCCAGCTTCCCGCCAACCAGTTCAAAGTGATGGGCGGCCTGACTTTCGCGGGCGCCGGCGACACGGCGATTTACCGCAACACCTCGCGCCTGGTGAGCCCGCGCATCGGGCTGGCGTGGACGCCGGAGAGACTGCACGGCAAGACCGTGATCCGCGTGGGCGGCGGCATGTTCGTGGCGCCGGTGACCATCGCGCAACTTGGCGCCAGCGGCGCCTACTCCACCAACCCGCTGCTGACCCAACAGGGCTTCAGCCAGTTGACGGCCTACAAAGATTCCAACGATACCTATCTCAACCCGGCGGCCACGCTGAGCAATCCATTCCCTGCCGGCATACAGCGGCCGGTGGGGTCCGCCAACGGCCTCGCCACCTTCGCCAACCAGGCGGTATCGTTTCTAAATCCGGCAGTGAAGAGCCCCTACGCGCTGCGCTGGAATTTCAGCGTGCAGCATTCGTTCACGCCGAACCTGATGCTGGAACTCACCTATCTGGGAACCCACTCCGTGCACTTGCCGGTATCCTACACGCAGCTCAACGGCATTCCGCGCCAGTTCCTCAGCACGTCGCCGGTTCGCGATCAGGCGCTGATCACGGCGCTCGGCGTCACCGCACCCAATCCATTCAGCGGCCTGGTGACGGGCGCATCGGCCACCAGCACCACCGCGCAACTGCTGTCGCGATATCCGCAGTACCCGGTTTTCGCCGGCGGTTTTGTGAGTTCGGCGTCCGGCGTCACGGAGTTCAATCTGAACGTCGGCAGCGCCCAATACAACGCCTTCACCGCGCGCATGGTGAAGCGCTTCTCCAAGGGCCTGCAACTGACCCTTGGGTACATGAAGTCGAAAAACATTGAGCGGATGACGTGGATGAACGATTCGGACCCGGTGCCGGAACGCCGCATCTCGCCGTTCGACCGGCCCACCCGAATTACCGTCTCCATGACCTACGATGTGCCGGTGGGCAAGGGACGGTTGCTCAACATTCAGTCATCCCTGCTCAACACGATCGTGGGCGGATGGAAGATTGCCAGCACGTACCAATACCAAGTGGGCGGCTCGATCGTGTGGAACAACAACGATTACGTCTACTTCGGCGGCGGTTTGAAGCTCGACCCGCGTTCCGTGGACTCCCCCTCGTTCGACAAGAGCGTGTTCGACATCGCCTCGGCGAACCAGTTCCAGTATCATATCCGGACCTTCTCGACCACCTTCTCCAGCCTGCGGTCGGACGGCATCAACGATCTGGCCACATCGCTGATGAAGAATTTCAGCTTGGGGGAAAAGCGCACTTTGCAATTCAAGGTGGACGCCTTCAACGCCATCAACCATGCGGTATTCGCTGCGCCGAACGTGACGCCGGCGAACAGCGCGTTCGGCACCATCACGTCGCAGGCCAACCGGCCGCGGCTGATGCAGCTTTCGGCCAAGATCAACTTTTAGCGGTACTGTGTTACAAGCCTGCGGCAGCCAACCCTGGCTGCCTCCGGCTTTCAGCCGGCCGTACAGAGCGGTGCGCCACGGAGTAGAATTGACTTTGAACAACAGGAGAAACGGATCCATGAAGATCGAAACCTCACGCCGCGGTTTTCTGGGCGCCGCCGCCGGTATGGCGGGGCTGAGCGCGATTGGCGCCACGCCCGCCTCCGCCGTCGTGGAGCCCGAGCCTTGGGGAATGAAGCTGGGCATCGCCACCTATTCCCTACGCAGCTTCGACCGGGCCACCGCCATCGAGATGCTCAAGAAGATGCAGGTGAAGTATGTCAGCATCAAGGACATTCACTTGAAGATTGGCGCGCCGCCGGCGGAAACCAAGGCCGGCCGGGCCGAATTTGACGCCGCGGGCCTGGTGGTAACCAGCGGCGGCAACGTGGATATGACGAAGGGCGTCACGGTAGAGGATCTTCGCAAGCAGTTCGAGTACGCCAAGGCGGCCGGCCTGCCGATGATGGTCTGCGCGCCGACGCACGAGAATATCAAGGCGGTGGAGACGCTGGTGAAGGAATACAACATCCGCATCGCGATCCACAATCACGGCCCCGAGGACAAGCATTTTCCGACGCCGCAATCTGTGCTCGAAGTGGTCCGCAAGCTGGATAAGCGCTGCGGCCTGTGCATGGATATCGGCCACTCGGCGCGCACCGGCATCGACGTGACGAAGACCATGGGCGATGCCGGCGACCGCCTGTTCGACCTGCACGTCAAAGATCTGCGCGACTTGAAGAACAAGGACAGCCAGTGCGATATCGGCGACGGCGCCTTTTCGTTCCCGGCCATCTTCAAGCAGCTCAAGAAAATGGACTACACGGGCTGCGTCAACCTGGAATACGAGATCAACGCCAAGGACCCGATGATGGGCATGCAGCGTTCGCTCAGTTTCGAGCGTGGCGTTCTCGCCGCTCTCGCGGCCGCATAGTCCGTATGGCCAACATCCCGATCGGCGTCAAAGGCGAGTTCCAGTTGCTGGTGACTAGCGAGGTGGCCATCACCTTCCTGGGGACGGAGGGCGCGCGTGTGCTCTCCACCCCGCACATGATCGGCTTTATGGAGATGACGTGCCGCAATGCCGTGCTCCCGCTGCTGGAGGCCGGTCACGACACGGTGGGCACGCATGTCAACGTGGCGCATCTGGCCGCCTCGCCGATCGGGATGTCCGTGACGTTCACGGCGGAGGTCATTCGCGTGGAAGGCCGGCGGGTTGAGTTTCGGGTGGAAGCGCGGGACGAGAAAGAGAAGATCGGCGAAGGCACGCACGAGCGGGCCATCATCAACATCGCCAAGTTCGCCACGCGCCTGGCGGAGAAGAAGGGCTAGACGGGTCGCGGCTCCAGGTGGCGGAGTCGGGGGGTCCGCCCCAAACTACGAGCCCATGATGCTGGAGGCCGAGCGCAATCCGCCGTACCCGCCGCTGCCGTTCGTACCGGTGCGCGCCGATTCTTCGGAGCACGCCATTTCGCGCGTATAGAAGGCAAGCAGGGCACACTCGTCGTATTCAATCGCACGCGCATACTGACGGATATAGCTGGTGTTGTAAATGCCACCAGGCAATTTGCGGAAATTGCCCTGTTCAATGGCTTCTAGGGAGCGTATGCTGATCTTGGTGGAGTCAGCGATTTGCTCGAGCGAGATGCCACGATTGCGGCGAATCGTGGACAAACCAAGGATGCTTTTTTCCTCTTTCATCTCCATGCCTCGCCAAGCATTAAACTTTGGAGCAGTACTAACGCCCAGCTAAAACCGTACTGGTTCTAAATCAAGTAACAATATAGCACCGATAGATCCTCTGTTAGACTCTTTTTTATGCGTATTTGCCGTCGCCACTTCAACTTAAGTCTGCTCGCCGGTGCTTCCGCCAGGCTTGCAACCGGGCTTGCACCGAGGCCCAAACTACTAGTACTGATAGTTTTAGAGCACATGCGGCAGGACTACTGGGACTCCGCAACGGCTCAATTGGGGCCCGGCGGCCTGCGCCGAATTTTGTCAAAAGGAGCGCATTTTCCCGATTGCCGCCATCTGGCGAGCAGTTTCTCCGCCTCTACCATCGCCACCCTGGGCACTGGCGCCTGGCCGGCCCAGCATGGCATCGTGGCGGATTCCTGGTATGACCGGACGGCCGGCAACGCTGTACCGGCCTCCCAGGAGGTCCTTTTGGCCACTACGTTGACCGCGCAAGTGGCTGCGGAGCCGGGCACGCGCACGTTCGTGATCGGCATGGACGCCGCCCAATCCTCGCTGTTCGCTGGGCACGCGGACGCGCGGCAGTTCTGGATGGATCCGCGAGGCCAGTTCACCACGTTGGGGGACCCCTTGGAATGGCTGACCGAGTTCAATTCGCTGCGACCGCTGGAGAACGCTCACAACGCCCTATGGAGAACCATCGGCGCGCGGTCCGGCGCTCCGCCCTTGCGCACGCTCACCTACGACGCGGAGCATCCGGAGCAGTTTCTGGATCTATTCCGGGCGTCGCCGCTGGGACAGGCCGCCCAGTTCGAACTGCTCGCCAGCCTGATTGAGAAGGAGCGGCTGGGGCAGCGCGACACTTTAGATTTCGTATGCATGATTGCCAGTTCCACGGCACGCCTGGGTTACGAAACCGGCGGCAATTCGCCGCTGATGCGCCAGATGGTTCTGCACCTGGACCAGCAACTCGAGTACCTCCTGACGCGCCTCAAAATCGGGCCGGGCGAGAACGGCTTCAATCTGGTGCTGGCCGGCGCCCATGGCGCGCCGCCCGCTCCCGCCGAGTGGACCCGCGCCCGCATGGCGGTACCCGGCGAGAGCGTGGCTCAGACGGTGGACCGCGCGCTGGTCTCTAACGGCGCCGGACGGGTGACGCGCTACCTATATCCGTTCCTGTACCTGGACACCAGCGGCTACCGCGACCCCGAACCACTGCGCCTGGCCGCCGGGCGCGCCGCGCTCGAGCACCCCGCGGTGGCCGGGTTCTACACGGCCGGCGGATATTGCTCCACCAACGACGGCTGGCGGGAACGCTTTCGCAACAGCTTCCACCCCACCCGGTCGGGCGACGTGATGCTCTCCTACCGGCCGGAGTATGTGGAGGATTACGGCCAAGGGAGAGGGATATCGTACGGGTCGCTGTACAATTACGACGTGCGCGTACCACTCTGTTTTTACGGTCCGCAGTTCCCCGCGGGAGTTTTCGAATCTCCCGTGCAGTCCGTGGACGTGGCGCCGACGCTGGCGCGCGTCATGGGGGTGGCGCCGCCTTCTTCTTCGGATGGACGCGTGCTGGGCGAGGCCTTTGGGGAATGACGCCGGTCCTGGGGACGACGCTTTGCGGCATCGCATTGCGCAATCCGGTGCTGGCGGCGAGCGGCACTTTCGCGTACGGAATGGAATTCGAAAAGCTGGTGGATCTCAACGCGCTGGGCGGCTTCGTGGTGAAGGGCCTGTCGCGCGAGCCCATCGAAGGCAACGCGCCGCCGCGGGTGTATGAGAGCGAAGGGGGCATGATCAACTCCATCGGCCTGCAGAATATCGGCGTGCGGGCTTTCGTCAGGGAAAAGCTGCCGGCGCTGGCCAGGTTACGCACGGCGGTTTTCGCCAATGTGTTCGGCAACCAGGTGGAAGACTATCTGGAAGTGGTGAGGGTGCTCAACGATCATGAGGGGCTGGCGGGGTACGAACTGAACGTGTCGTGCCCCAACACCTCGCACGGAGGCATCTACTTTTCGAGCGATCCCTCGCTGTTGGGCGAATTGGTGGCGGCGGCCAAGCGTCTGGCCACGCGGCCGGTGATCGTGAAGCTTTCGCCCAACGTCAGCGCGATTGAACCGCTGGCGCAGGCGGCGGAGGCGAGCGGCGCGGATGCCCTATCGCTGGTCAATACGTTGATCAGCCTGGCGATTGATGCGCGCACGCGGCGCCCGCGAATTGGCGCCGGCTTTGGCGGCCTTTCCGGCCCGGCCATAAAGCCGATCGCGCTACGCCTGGTGTACCAGGCAGCGCGCGCGGTGAAGATCCCGGTGATCGGCCTGGGCGGGATCGCGAGCGGCGAAGATGCGGCCGAGTTTCTGATTGCCGGGGCGAGCGCGGTACAAGTGGGCACTGCCACGTTCTGGGATCCGCGGTCGCCGCTGCGGATCGCAGGGGAGCTGGCAACGTTTTTGCGGCGCGAGAACATCGCGCGGGCCGCCGATCTGGTGGGCACGCTGAAAATGTGAAATTGGCGCTAGCTCCGCATGCGCAGCAGCAGGTAGGCGCCAGCCAGGGCTAAGACCATGTCGGGGCCCCAGGCGGCCACCAGCGGACTCAACTGGCCGGCGTCGCCCAATTTTTCAAACAACTGGCCGATTCCGAGATAGCCCACCGCGATCCCAAGGCTCAGTCCCACCCCCGTCATGGCGCCGCGATTGCCTACCAGGAAGCCGAACGGGATGGCGATCATCGCCATCATCAACGCGAACAGCGGCACCGAGAACTTGCGATAGAGCCGGACTTTCAGTTTGACCGTGCCTTCGAAGCCGCTCTGTGTCAGGTCCTTGATGTAGCGGTCGAGCTGCAGGAAGTTCATCTGCTTGTCCTGTAGCGCTTCCTTGAGAAAATAGTCCGGCGGCTCGGTCAATTCGGGGAACGTGGTGGCCTGAAATGCGTTGTATTTTTCGCAAAACGCGCCCTTGTATTCGCAGGTCCAGCCGTCTTCGAAAACCCAGGTTTTCAGGGGGACGCTCCAGCGAGCCAGGCGGGCGTAGATCTGGCGCTGCAGGCGGAAAGTCTTCGGCTCCAATTCGAAGACGCTGGCCTCGTTCATCGAGCTTTCCGCGCCGGATTTATCGAAGTATTTGTACTTGAAGATGCGCGAAGAGTTAGAGCCCATGATCCACTTACGGTCCGGCCGGAGATAAGTCTGGGTGGCGCGGCCCTTGATCTCGTCGCGCAGCGCCTCCTGTTTACGGTTGGCTCTGGCCACGTAGTAGAAATCGAAAGCGAACAATGCGCCACTCAAGAGCGTGCTGCCCACCAGGATGGGCGCCGCGAGGCGGAACAGACTGACCCCGCACGCCTTGAAGGCCGTGATCTCGTTCTGCTTGCTCATCACCCCGAAAGCCGCCAGCACCGCCACCAAAACGCTGACCGGCAGCATCTCATAGATCAGTTGCGGCGACAGGAAAAACAGGTACGTGAACATCTTCCACAGCGTGACGTTGTTGCGCAACATGTCGCCGATCAGCTCGAAGAAGTTGAAGACGAGCACGAGGGACACAAAACTGGAAAGCATCAGCACCAGGTAGGTGAGGAAAGAAGACAGGATGTAGGTGTCCACCAACTGCGGCAACAGGGGCAACCGCCAGGCGGCGAGACCGGAGCGGTCCGCGCCCGTGGCACGGGCCTTCAACGCCTTAAAGAAGTCGGCGACCCGGGCGCGCAGATCGCCGAAGAAATCGCTGTCGCCGGGCTTTTCCAGGCGGGCCAGAAAAATCACCCCCGCCACGAAGAACACCGCGTTGGGTAGCCACAGTGCCACGGGCACCGGCAACGTCTTCTGGCGCGCCAAGCCGAGGAGGGAAACCGACGCCAGGTAATAGCAGAAGAACGCCACGAAGATGGCATTGACATAGCCGGCGGCGCGGCCGCCCTTGCGGGTGGCGATGCCTAGCGGAATGCCCACCATGGCCAGCATGAGGCACGCCACCGGCAGGGCGAAGCGGCGGTGGAGCTCGATCTGGTACTCGATCGAATCCGGCTTGTCGCGCGGGTAGGCCATCAACTGACGAGTGCCGACGCCCAAGGATCGCAGGGGAGTCCAGGAAGGCGGCGAGGCATCGAGCGCCTGCTGGCCGTAGGGCGCAACGGTATCGTGCGCCCGCTGGTCCTTACTCATTTCGTGGGTGGAATAATTCCGCAGCGTGAGCTGGATGCGATTGTTCTTGAAATCGGGGACGGCGATGGCTTCTTCGGCCACGGTAATCAACGGGCCTTGCGCGCGGTCGCGCATCCCGCTGGAGCGCTTCTCCGGGGGCGCGACGTCGGCCACGAAAATATGGCGCCAGACGCCCGGGCGGACGTCGCCCACGTAGAGAATCGTGTTGGGAAAATTTTCCACGAATACGCGCGGCGTGATCTCGGCGCTGAGCTGTGAGGCTTCCAACTGGTTCTTGATATCGGTGGATTTATGGATCGAATACGGCGTCAAGCGCAGGGTCGCCAGGGCCGCCACGCCGGTGCCGAGTGCGGCGAAGAGCAGCACCGGGGCGATCACTTTGCGGCTGGAGACGCCGGCGGCGCGCATCGCCGTGATTTCCCCATCGGCGGCCAGCCGGCCGAGCCCGATAAGGATCCCCACCAGGACGCCGAACGGAATGGTGAACGGCAGCACGCTGGGAATCGCCAGGACGAACAACTGGAGCACGAGGCGGGTATTCGCGGGGGTACTCCTGACCAGCAGTTCAAAAATGGTGTCGGCCTTCTGCAGGAAAAGAATGAACGTGGCGAGCAGCGTGCCTAGCACGGCGCCCGAGAAGATCTCGCGAAAAACGTACCGGCCCAGTAGACGCAGCACAAGCTATCCCTTAGCGCGTCATGTCCGGCGGGGAAACCACCGGCAACTTCGGCAGCTCTTCTTCCGCCGGATGCAATTCCAGATCGTCGATCAGGACGGACGGGGCCACCACGCAGGTTTCCGCCGTAAAGCCTGCGCCGCCGACGAGGGCGAATGGCGCTGCATTGTCCATGTATTCGAAGGCCGCGCTATCGTCGCCCGCCGCCAGGATGTCCTTCAGCGAACGCACATTGAATCCGCGGAAGCGCATGCCGCGCACCAGCTCTTCGCGGCCGTCCACATATACCTTGTAGACCAGGATGGGCATGCTGACCGGCCGGCCGCCCGGGTGGCCCGTTATGAGGCGGCGCACTTCGTCCAAGCCGCCGGTGGAAGGGAAATCCATTTTGCGCACGATGATCCCGTAGGGCTTGTTGCGGGTGCGGCAGAGCTCGATCAGTTTCTTCTTTAGCTCGGCAACCGTGACCGGCTCACTGGTGCTGACGAAAAGGTTCCCGATGTTGGCGGCGCTGGCTCCGTAGTTGCCGGGCAGGCGAGCGCGCCCGTTGGAGCCTTCGAACCCGCGGACGGGCTGGCGCGTCAGCAGATAGCTCTTCAGCACGCCCTTTTCGACCAGGCGGAGAGGCTTGGGCGGCACGCCTTCGCGATCCACTGTGTAGCTGCCGAAGAGGGGACGGCCGCGCCATTCCTTCTGAGTCGGGTCATCGACCACGTCAAAGGTATCGGGCAGGACACGCGCGCCCATGCGTCCCTCCAGCTCGCTCGATTGCGCCCCGCCGCCGCGGCCGCCATCGCCGACCGGGCGCCGCGTGAGCGAGAGATTCCGCGCCAGCACTTCGGCGAAAATCTGCGCGCCCGCTTGGCCCTCGAACAGCACGGGACCGCTGTAATCCTCGCCCTTGGGCGCCTTGGCGAGCGCCACCACGTTCTCTGCGAGCGCCGTGATGCCGCGGCGCAGTTCGGCGTCGCTGGGCAGATGGGCGGCATCGAGCGCGTGGAACGTGACGGCGTCGCGCAGGCTCATTCCATCGGCCGCCTGCGCCACAGCGCGCGCCCGCAAGATGGCCGCGCCTTCGGGTTCGCGCACTTCGGTGCCCTCGGAGTTCACCAGTTGCAAGCCGCCCTCGCTGACGTCGAGTTCCACGCCCGAGTTCTTGACGCCGGGATACTGGATGAAAATCGCCGACAACGCCCGCACGCGGCCGGCCCATTGCTCCTCATCCAACACCAGGCGCTTAAGAGGCCGCACAGATTTCAGCGGCTCGGCGTGGGCGAAATCGTTGAGCTGCTCATTCTGCTGCATGTTGCGCATGGCCGCCCGCTTGCGCGAAATGGCTTCCACCGACGATTTGTAGGCGGAGTCCGCCATGAGCCAGAAGTAGCGCCGCAAGAGCGGGTAGGAATCCTCCAGGGGGAACCGCTCCAGATCGTAACGCGACCCGCCGCCGAAGCTGCTGCCGACGTAGTTGCTATTGTCGAATTTGTAATCGCCCACGCGCACGCGCACATCGGGCGAGCGGAAGCGTTCCTTGCGGCGGGAAAGCAGGCCGCCGAGATTTGCCGACACGGCGAAGCTCTCCTGCTCATCGATGACGTACTCGACGAAGTAGGGGGCTTCCAGATTGGCGAGCGAGAGTTTGCGGGCGCGGTCGATCTCATCGCGCATCGCCTGGAAAACGGGGTCGGCCGGAGGGGCTTGCGCGCTCAGTATTCCCAGCAGGCCTAGCGCGCCCAACGCGCCCAGAACGGCCGCGACGGGGAGCTGTCTCATTTGGGGCCTCCCTTGTTGTTCTCCATGCTGGTGGGTTCGGGAAGAAGCGGCGGGCGGTCGTTCGACTTGGCCTTTTTCTCGATTTCGATCTCCGACACCAGAATCTCCGGCGCCACGGCGGAAACCGGCACGCTGCCCGATTCGGCGCCGCAATAGCCGTTGAAGACTTCCTGCTTGTCTGAGGTAGCGAGTATTTTGGAGAAACTCGAAAGCGGCGTGCCTACGATGTCCGCCCCGCGCACGAGTTCGTCGGGACGGCCGTCGGCGTAGATGCGGTAGACGATCACCGGGATTACCTTGAACGCCTGCAAACCGGCGCGCTGGGTGGTGGTAAACCCGCCCATGATATCGCGGAAATACAGGCCGTTCGGCTTGTTTTGCTTCTTGACCTCGTCGAGCAGCATCTGACGCAGCCGCGCCTCGGGAACGGCGTTGGTAGATTCCACTAGCAGGTTGCTCTGCCGCGACACGACTTCCAAACCGGGCTGCCGGCGGCCGTGCCCGTTGGATTGCGGAAAGCCGTTGATGGGCGAGCGCGACATGAGGAACGTCTTGAGCACGCCCTTGTCGACGGCGGTGACGGGACGCGCCTTGACGCCTTCATCGTCATAGTCGTACCAGCCGTTGAGGTCGATGCCCCCAACCTTGCGCCGGGTAGGGTCGAAGATCACGCTGAGGAACTCGGGCAGCACCTTGGCGCCGACGCTCTTGGTAAACGTCTGCCCTTCGCTTTCGTCCTTCTGCCGGTGGCCTTCGACGCGGTGGCCGAAGATCTCATGAAAGAAGACGCCGGCGGCGCGCCCGGAAAAGATCGCCGGGCCGACGAAGGGTTGAACCTCTGGGGCCTTCAACAGTTTGGAGACATCGTTGGCCACGCGGTCGATGGCCGCCAGAATCACCTTGTCGTCCGGTAGCCCGGATTCATCCACGGCCTCAAAGGTTTCAAACGAGCTGACGTCGGTGCCGTCCGCCGCTTTGGCGGTGGCGTTGACCACCACGCGGGCGAAGCCGCGGCCGTGGGCTACGCGCGAGCCTTCGGAATTCACCAGGTAGCGCGTGTCGGTCTGGCAGAGCACGGAGACGTGGGAGGTCAACACGGTCTGGTAGCTTTGGAAGCGGCCGGAGTATTTGCGGATTTTTTCCTGCCACAGGGCCTCGGTGAATTTGAGCTTGCCGGGGACCTGCACGAAGTTGGACGGGGCCTCCGCGGAGAAATCGTCGGAGTCGTCCGCCTCGGCCACTTTTACCTGGGTGTTGGTCTTGATGCGGATGAGCCGCTCCGCCGCCGCGCGATAGGCGCGATCGGTTTCCAGCCACAGCCGCCGTTTGATGGAGTTGACGTTGTCTTCGAAGGAAGTGAGTGCCCCCGAAGTGAACTGCCCGCGATCCCCCCGCACCCGGTGATAGTTGTCCAGCTTCGGGGCACCGACACGGATGGAGACGTCCAAGGCGCGGCTCTTCCCGGCGCTGGAGGAATCCACCGTACCCAGGGTGCCCGTCATCGAGCGAACTTCCTGCTCGGTGATCTCATAGCTCAGGAAGTACGGAGGTGGATCAGCTTTCTGCTGGAGAGCGCTGAAGTTTCGGTTTAGTTCCTGGGACATGGCGTCCAACAGGACAGTGGGCTGGGCGGCGGCGTTAGATGCCACGAGGCCCAGCAGTGGCAAACTGAACAAAACTAGGCGGGTCAATTCACCAGAATAGCACTGCGGCGAGCGGCCACCGGCGACTACATGGGTGCGCGGCATGGAAGTGGGGGGACTGCCAAAGTGCTGGTCGGTCTAACGAATCTGAGCGTGTCTTGGAGCGGCGAGTGGCGGCTGGGGTGGGGCGGGGAAGGGGGTTACTGGAACGAAGCCAATTTGGGGTGAAGCGGTGTGGGGTAAGGGATTTAGGGACGGGGGGACGAGGGCTGGCAGGGTGGGCTCGACGACCGGGGCGGGTGCGGGGGCGGCTTGGGTGAGGGATATGAGGGCACGGTCGCGGGCGCGGCGGGTGGAATCGACGCGGTACTGGAGTTTGGAGAACGAGCTGGAGTAGCTGGTGGCGGAGTGTCCGAGGGGGTACTTTTGGGGGTCGCGGAATTTGTCGTCGTTCTGATATAGCCAGGTTTGGGTTTCGGCGCTGTCGAAGCGGCGGAGGAGCCACTCGCAGCGGATGAGGTCGTCAACGAGGCAGCGGACTTCGGGGGAGGTGGGGCGGTAGCGCTGGTAGTACTCGTCGATGAGCTGGCCGAGGTCGGCGCGCTTTTCGGAGGGGAGGACCAGGGATTCAGCGTGGATGCCAGTTTTGAGGGCATTCATGGAGGAGACGGCCTTGCCTGTGACAGAGGTGGGGCCGGTGGATTTTTGGGAATTACGGCGGTTGGCTTCTATTTGGCGGAGGGTAGACATGGTGGCTCCCGGGTGGGACAGGCGGGCACAGAGGGTAGCTGGCCTGACCTAGTTAGAGGATAAAGGAAGGAATTCGGTAATTCGGATGTGAATACCAGTAACTAGTTGACAAACATGGGAGAAACATTAAAAATGTTTGTGAAATGGAAAAGGGATTCTTTCCCAACCGCATGATTTTATGGCTTGGAGCGAAGGTTATGTCGGGATTGGGATGTCTTGAGGAGCGGCGGCGTCGATCTTTCGGACGCACGCGGGGAGGAAGGCATCGTATGCGATGCCTTCCTCGATAGGCCACGGCGAAAGGCTGATTGAACTATTTCTTGCGGGCTGAACACTTCAACGCGAGACCGACGAGGCCGAGGCTGAGGCTGATGCCAAAGGGCAGAAAGGTCCCAGGCTCAGGGACGGGGACCTGGAGACTCGAGGTAGGGCTAAAACCGGCGCTGCCGAAATCGCTACGCCCGCTCTCAAAGTTGTCCACGCTGCAATTGCCCGAGATGAGATTGGACTGCATGGTGACCCCACCCGTCTGCGCAAATGCTCTGCCGCATTCGATTTTGGCGCCGGTAAGCAACGCAACGCTGTCGAGTGCGAGAATATTCCCGGCGAAGGACGCGTTGGCGTTTAGAGTGGCGGAACTGCCGACCAGCCAAAATATGCCGTTGGTGTCACTGCCGTTGGTCACTTTCACGACGGAGGCCTCTCCGACGTGCAACGCGCTTGTGATCTGGAACACGAACAGCGAATTGGAGATGCCCTGGAAATCGAGAGTAAGTGGTTGGATTCCAGTCAAAAACGCATCCGAAGTAAATTTGTAGACCCCCGCGAGAAGCGTTTTGCCACCCAGATCTACGCCACTCTCGTTGGTGGTAAACGCCAAAGCAGCCAAGGTGTTGTATGCGTGACGTTCATCGTTCTGAGCCTGAAGGGCCACTGCATCTCCGGCGTGGATTGATCCGTTAATTACAGCAGGACCACCGGTACTGGCGAAACCTGGATAGACGCCCAGGCTACCACTTATCGTAGTGGTTCCCGTGTTAGTGACGGTCGAGGCACCCAGGACAGCAAAACTCTGCGCCGACCCCAGTATTGAGTCTGCGAATGCCATGGACGGCAGGCAAAACAAGACCGCCATCGAGCTAAGTATGCCACCGGTGACTGCACTACCTCCGAACGTAATCTTCATTTTATTGTTACCTTTTTTTACTTTGTCAGTTAGTGTTGAATTCGGAAAAGTAAGGCGAGCCGGATGGTGCCAGCCATCCGGCTCGCCCAAAAGAGACAGGCCGCTGGCCGATTTCCGGCCAGCCTAGTCTCCGACGCGTGAAGATGTTCCTGTGAATGTGGAGCGCAGTTTGGCAAGCTGCCCTAAGTAACATACTTTCGCGGTCACAGAACTAACAGTTATAGGACAATTGGGAAGGCGAATTGAAATTCGCGGTAGCAATCCGCTGGGCCGCCACGACATCCGGGTCAAAGACGGCGGGATTGTTTCGAATGGCGTCAAGGATTGTGAGAATCTCGCCGCGAGTCAATGTTTCCGCGCGGGTCGCTGAGAACAGATCGGAGAGAACTTCCAGGATGTTCAACGCCTGGAACTGCTCGGTAGAGCTCATGGGGCTTATCATCATTCGTCGGATCCTCTTCTTCGGCTTACACCACATGCGCGTGGGCCGTGGCGATGGGGGGTGGAAACGGCCGTGGCGCAGCCGGCAGAGTTAGCGGTACCAGCTTTACCAGCGGAACAGGTGGAAATTCAGTTAGCCAATGCTCCACCGACGTAGTAGGTCGACCGCTAACCGATCACACCGGTGAAGGTGGGCGGCAAACCTACCTTAGAAGCATGTGTGCTTACTTGGCGGGCTGCATAACCGAACACATCTGAAGAGTGACTGCCGTCTGCGCCAACAGTCTGCCGTTCACCGTTGCTCCGGTGTTCACGGCGATCATGGTTTTTGCCAGTATGACGCCCTCGAAGTGGGCGCTGGTTCCGATGGTGACAGCGCCTGCAACCTGCCAGAAGATGTTCTTGGCCAGTGCGCCACCGGCCAGAGTGATCCGCGCCGCGTTGGCTTCGTTGAGCTTTCCCGCCACCTGGAAGATCCAGACATCGTTGGGGCCGCCCGAGAGCGTGACATTCGTTGAAATCGAAACGTTGGTACCCCATTTGTAGAGGCCAGGAGCGAGGGTAAGCCCGCCAATTTCACCGGCGCCCAGCTCTGTGAAGTTGGGTGAGGTTCGTCCGGCAGCGTCGATGTACGCAAATTCCATATCGCTCACAGCCGCGGTCAGGAGGGTGGCATCGGTGATGGCGCAGGGGAGAGGCCCCGCTGCGTCGTCGGTGAAGACGCGGCCGGACACTTCGCCGCACGTGAGGAGGAGAGCCGCACCGGTGATGGGGCTAACTCCGATATTCCCCTTGACGGCGGATGGATGTACGTCGGTGATTCCGGTTTTGGTCAGAATCGCGAAAGTACCGGCCTTGCCAAGGTTGACCGGCTGCGAGCTGGCGAAGGCGGTTCCACTTACTACCAATAATACTGCCATCGATCCTATCAGACGTTTGCTCATTGTTCTTCCTTTATTCCTTTTGTTGAATTTCACACAGTAACGAAGAGTTTTCTGTCTCCGAAACTACAGCGTAAATCCAGACGCCGATCCTATCCCTCCGTCTCCGGCTGATTCTTTCGTAGGCCTCCGGCTGAAAGATTTGTCGGTGTTTGTCCTACAGGGAAACTGAGAGCCGGAAAAGAGTTTACAGGCGGGGCGGCGGCCCTTGCATTTGCAACACTGTCAAATCGCCAAAACCATTTCGGAGTGCGGAGTGGACGTTTCCGCACTATGTCATAACACTGAGGGTTTCGGGGTCCGGAGGGCGATGAGAGGCTGCTCGTTCGGAAAGATTTGTCGGTGTTTGGCTTATAGGGAGGTTGAAAACCGGAAAGGAGGTTGCAGGGTGGAGGCCGGCCTTAGAGTTAGGACGTTCTCAAATCACCAGGCCGTTTCGGAGTGCGTACTGGACGATTTCCGCACTATTTTTAACGCCGAGCTTTTCGAGGACCCGAGTGCGATAGGTGCTGATAGTTTTTGCGCTGAGTGACAGTTCTTCGGCGATTTCGGTAACGGTCTTTCCCGAGGCGATCCGGGACATGACTTCATACTCGCGGTCGGAGAGCGTCTCGTGCGGCATGCGCGTAAGATCCTGGGTAACTCCCAAGGCCAGCTTTTCGGCCAGGGTGGGACTTACGTATCTGCCGCCGGCCAGGATCTTGCGTATGGCTTTCGCCAACACCTCGGGAGCGCTTTCCTTGGTCATGTAGCCTCCCGCGCCGGCCTTCAGGGCACGAACGGCAAATTGGTCTTCCGGGTGAGCGCTGACGACGAGAACCGGGAGCTTGGGCCACTCGGCCCTTAATTCCTTGAGCAGATCCAAGCCGCTTTTGCCGGGCAGGGCGATGTCGAGCAGCGCGACATCCCACTCTTTTTTCCGAAGTTGTTCGAGCGCCTGGCGGGCATCGGAAGCTTCTCCAAATGAGGCCCCGTGGAACTCATCGGAGAGCAACTCCCTCAAACCGCGCCGGACAATGGCGTGGTCATCGACGATGAGGACTCGCATCATGATATGGCGGCGGGAATGGCCGCGGGTAAGGCGCCGGAATCCTCCGGCGATGAGAGCGGAATGGAGGCGGTGACGGTGGTCCCTTTGCCCGGAGCACTGGAGATATTCACCTGACCCCCCAGAATGGCGGCGCGTTCCCGCATGCCCAGGAGGCCGAGGGATTTGGAAAGGGAAGGGTCCGACTGGTCAAAACCCCGGCCGTTATCGTGTATCAGCAGAACCAGCCGGTTCCGTTGCTTCTCTAGGACGACCTCGACCCGCGTGGCCTTGGCATGGCGCGCGACATTGGTCAAAGTCTCCTGGAAAATACGAAACATGGCGGTGGAAGCGTTTGACGTAACCACTTCGCGGATGAGCAGCCGGACCTTGCAGGGAACGCCGGAGCGGGCCTGGAATTCCTGGACCTGCCATTCCACGGCGGCCGCCAAACCGAGATCCAAAACAGCGGGCCTTAGCTCTGTTGAGATTCTGCGAATGGATTGGATAATGCTATCGGCCAACTGCCCGGTGGAGCGGATCCTTTTGAGCATCGGAGCGTTTTCCGGGGGCAGCCGCCCGGCCAACCAGGCGAGATCCATTTTCACGGCGGTCAACGACTGGCCCAGTTCATCGTGGACTTCGCGGGAGATCCTGGCCCGCTCCTCCTCTCGAACGGACAGGAGGTGCGCGGCAAGATTGCGGAACTGTTCGCTGGAAGCACGCAATGCCTGCTCGGCGCGCTTCACCTCGGACAGGTCCGAAGCGATCAGGCAGACCCCGCGCGTGGTGTCCAGGCGGAGGGGATTCAAGGAGAGATGGACGGATAGAGGGGAGCCTTTTCGCGATTGCAAACGGATCTCGCCCCGGCAGTTCCTTTGGGCCGCGCGGCGGAGTAAGGCATCCAGTTTGGGATGATCGTCGGGCCAAACCAAGTCCAGCATGGAAGAACCGATGACGCTTTGGAGCCCGGCTCCCAGGAACCGGGCAAAACGCCCGTTGCAATGCAAGACGGTGTGGTCGCTGCTGAGAACCGCGGCGCCTTCGTTCATGCGCTCGACGAAAATCCGGTAGGTATGATCGGCCCCCTGCAGGGTGAACACTTTGTCCCCGCCTTGGCCATTGACGACAATCGCATCCACTTCGCCGGAACGAACGGCGCGGAGAGTTTCCTCAGCTTCGCTGAGGCGTGCGACCAATTCCCGGCGCGAAAGGGCCGGCGGTTTTTGCGGGGAGCTTGTTTTCTTCCTGACAGCCAAGATTGTTTTTCGCCTTCCAGCGATTACTCCCGCAATCCAAGGTCCAGTCCGCAGAGCACTTTTTTAACGTTCGAGAGATCGCCAATGAGCCTTCGGAGCGGGGCCGGGCAGCGCTTAATGAGGGTGGGCACCGCCACGATCTGCTCATCCCTGGCCAGATTGGGCTGCTGGTAAATGTCGATGACTTCCAGGTCATACCGATTCTTCAAGTGCTGCTCACAAATCCGCTTGATATTCCTCACAGCCAGCGCCGATTTCGAAGTGGAACCGCTTACGAACAAGCGCAAGACGTATTTTGCCTGGGTAGAATCGGAGGCGGCCTGTTGCAAATCCCCGGCCAATCCGGGTTTCTGCTTTCCTGGCGGGCTGCTCTTTTTCGGGGGTTTTTTCATGTAGGCTTTCCTGAGCTGGGTCAGTCTACCTTTCGCAGATCGAGGCCCACCAACAGCCGCACGCTGTTGGACAGGTCTCCAATGATGGTTCGGAGCGGTAGCGGGAGTTTTTTTACCAGGGTGGGAATTGCTACGATCTGGTCGCCGCGCGCCAGTTGTGGATTCTCCCGCAGGTCAATCAATTCGATCTGATAGCGTCCCTTCAAGTGCTCTTCACAGAGCATCTTGAGGTTGGCAAAGGCACGAATGGATTTGGGAGTCTGGCCCGCGACGTAAAGGCGCAGTTTCCAAACCACGGGTTTGCGGGGAGCCGGTTTGCGGGGAGCCGGTTTGCGAAGAGCGGGAGTTTTTGTCTTGGGTATGGGCATTTCAGCGCACCGGCGCGACTTTCGCGCGCCCCTCCTTCTTATAAGAGGATGAGTCGGCTTGGCGGCTGAGCACCATCTGCCCGCGGTCCTGCGCCACTTCCTGGCCGAGTAATTCCGATTCGGAGATGGTCTGTTGAATGATTTCTTCCTCGGCTTCAAACTCCGCCCGGAGCATGACCATGCGGGCCTCAAAGATCCGGCGTTTGCGCTCCAGTTCGCGGCGGCGGGTTTCCAGTTCCTGGCGGCGGAACGTAACCACTGCTTTCTCGCGCATTTCCTGCGACATTCGGGCAGAACCGGTGAGCACGCCCTCGGCTCCGAGGTAGACGTCCAGCAAGCGGAGGCCGTCGTCGGTGAGGACGAATTCGCGAATCTGGTTGGAATGCTCCATGCCTCTGGATTTCAACACGTAGAGCGCGCGGTTGCGTTCTCCGCCGACCTCGATGTTTTTCAGCAGGAGCCAGGTGTCCATGAGGGAGGAGACGTCGGCCTCGCTGGCTTCCAAGGCCCCGGCCGCAGTCAAACTGGTAAAAATCGTGGTAATGCCCTGGGTTTTCAAAAAATCGACCAGCCGGGTGAGCATGCTCCGCACTTCGTTCTGAGTGCTGACCATGAGCAGATTGGTAACCGGGTCCACCACAACGACGCTGGGCTGGAAGCTAGTGATGCGTTTGTGGGTTAGTAACAGGACCTGTTCGATTCCCCCGTAAGTGGGACGAGCCGCATGGAATTGCAGGAGCCCTTTGCGGACCCAGGGCTCGAGATCGATGCCGATGGAACGCATGTTGCGGACGATCTGCTGGGGTGATTCTTCGAAAGCGAAAAACAAGGCGCGGTCGCCGCGGCGGCAGGCCGCATCCACGAAACATGCGGCAATGGTGGTTTTACCAGTTCCCGCGGTGCCGGATGCCAGAATGCTGCTGCCGCGATACAAGCCCTTGCCGCCGAGCATGCCATCCAACCGGGCAATGCCGCTGGAGACTCGTTCGGCCGGGGCATCGTGGTTCAGGCCCAGTGAGGAGATGGGCAGGACTGAAATGCCCTGGTCATCAATGAGGAACGGGTACTCGTTGGTGCCGTGGGTGGATCCGCGGTACTTGACGATGCGCAGGCGGCGAGTGGAGATCTCCTCCCGGATACGATGGTCCAGCAGGATCACGCAGTCTGA
>JANYAH010000131.1 GCA_025361425.1 Candidatus Solibacter sp.
CTCCGCGCCCGCGAGCGGGAAGCTATTCAGCGCAATGCCGCATACTTTTCCCAGTACCGGACAGTCCGCATTGATTGTGGGGCGGACCCCCTGGTCCGCCGCCGACGCCCCCGTCGGCTTGCTGCCGTGTGTATGAACTGATTTCATTGGCGAAAAGCGGGTCCGGGAGTGCCCGCGCGGACCAGGGGGTCCGCCCCACAATCAATGCGGACTGTCCGGTACTGGGAAAAGTATGCGGCATTGCGCTGAATAGCTTCCCGCTCGCGGGCGCGGAGGATCTCTTCCATCGCCTCCGCCGGTCGGGCGAGCCGCGGCGCAGGTCGCCGAGAGAGGCGATCTGATTGGCAATGGTGGCGCATTGCCGCGCTGTTACTGGTGTGCGGATTCCAGGGACTTGGGCATCGCTATAGTAGCGTTTCCGCCTCATTCACCACTTACAAGACGCACACCTCAATCTTTAAGTTGACACCGCAAGCGGGTGCGCGCTACCTTAGAGTTGGATGGAGGTAGCGGGTTGTCTGCTACGTCTGCCCGATTTGCGTGGATCCTCGGTAGGCGAGGCGTCCGCGCGGCAAATATGCCACTGCCCTCCGGCGTCGAAAGATGTTCGTCAGGGTGGACCAGGGACTCCCGGATTAAGGGTTTCTCTAATGTGGCTGAGGTCTTGGGATCTCTACGGCGCGCGGTGCTGAAGCTTGGACCAGTGGGGAAATCCGTCAGCAATCGCTTGCGATAGTTGGCCATTTCTTCCGCTCGGGGGAAATGGTTTTTTATTTCCTTCCTAAGCTTTGAACTCGTCACCAGAAAGGTATATGGAACCTAACGGCGATAAGCCTCCCGACCCTAAGGGTACCCCGGAGGATACGGCGTGGAAGTTCCGGCGGTAGACCGATAGTCCTTCAGGCTATCGCCTTCACCGTCGCCTCTTTCACAGATGCAGCGGTGGTGAACGCGAAAAGCTGAAGGCCGACGCTCCGATTCCCGGGGCGCGAAGTTCTTCTTTTTCGACATCTCCATCTAATATTTATCTCGGCTTGCGGCCTTGTTTTGGCGCCGCCTGCCCTAGTGCCCGTGGTGTCTCCGCACGCGAGCGGAAAGGAGAATTGTCGATGAACAACAAATTTATAACCGAGCCCGCCTCCGGCGTGGAAACGGAAGTAGTGCCGGTCCGCGGGCGAGTGGTGAAGTCTAAGGCGGCGCGCAATCTGCTGACCTTCATGATGGTCTTCGGGCCCGGTCTCATCGTGATGGTGGCGGATAACGACGCTGGCGCGGTATCGACTTATAGCCAGGCCGGCGCGCAATACGGCACTCATCTTTTGTGGATAGTCCTGCTCTTATTGCCGGTGACGTATTTCATACAGGAAATGGTGGTGAGGCTGGGAATCGCTACCGGCAAGGGCCATGCCGCCATGATTTATCAGCGGTTTGGCCGGTGGTGGGGACTGTTTTCCCTGATCGATTTGCAGTTGGTGAACTTTCTGACTTTGGTTACCGAGTTCGCCGCCATCGATCTGGCGCTCAACAAGCTGGGGGTAGACCCGCGTATTGGGGTACCGCTGCTAGCCGCGGGCTTGGTTCTGATTGCGGTGACCGGGAGCTATCGCCGCTGGGAGCGCATCGTGGTTTTCCTCTGCATGCTGGACCTGGTGTGGTTTGCGATCGCGTTCCGGATACACCCCCCGTTGGAGCAGATCGTGCGCGGGTCTCTGATCCCCGTGATGCCTCCGGGCGGGCTGACGCCAGACCTGATGTTCCTGGTAATCGCGATCGTGGGAACGACCGTGGCGCCCTGGCAGCTCTTCTTCCAGCAGAGCTGCATCGCCGACAAGCGCCTGCGCTTTGCGGACATGAAGTGGGCGCGGTTGGACACGTTTCTGGGTGCCTGCATCACCATCACGGTGGCGGGTTGCATGATGATCGCGGGCAATGCATCGCATGTTCATGGATTCACGTTCACGGATCCGGCGCAAATGGCGGTGGACATCGGCAGCTTCACCAATGGGTTTTTCAAGAACGCGATTCTGCTGATGATGATTAACGCGGCGGTGCTGGGCACCACGGCGATCTCGCTCTCGAGCGCATGGGCCTATGGCGAGGTCCGCGGCTGGCCGCACAGCCTGCAGCTTCCCGTGCGCAAGGCGCCGGGTTTCTACGTGGTTTACCTGGTGAGCGTGGCGGCCGCCGCCGGGCTGGTGCTGATTCCCCGCGCACCGCTGCAACTGATTATTTTGGGCGTGCAGGTGCTGGCGGGAGTGATGTTGCCCTCGGCCATCATCTTCCTGCAACTGTTACTCAACGATAAGGAACTTCTGGGCGAGTACGCGAACAAGCCCTGGAACAACTGGGTGAACTGGACCATCATCATCGTCCTGTTCATTCTCTCTTTGATTTTGGCCGCGCAGGTTGCGGCACCGAACCTCTTCCCGGCCGCATAGGGCGGGCTTTTAAAGGAGAAACGAAAATGGCTACCATGACAAATCCAATCGAGATGCAGGAACTGACCAACCATTTCGTAGTGATTCACCCGCTGGACGATGTGCCGGAAGAGAAGGTGGATACCGAGACTCTAGGCCCTATGACGATGACCGCAAGCGTGCGGATTTCGTTGCTCAGTCTGCGGGCGTACCTCGTCCTGATGATGATTCTCGTCTTCTACCACGTTCTGGACTTGGCCGGCCTGTTCGGCCATCACTCGTAGAAGCTTGGCTATCGCAATCGCCATGGGGCGGCAGGGTCCGCCCCGAGGCAACCTCAAGAAGCTTATGGGACCTCCGGAACATATATTTAAGGGGAAGAGACATGCTCGTGAACCGTCCACTCATTTTACTGATCGCTGGCGTTCTGTGCGCCTGGCTCCCCGCCAAGGCCCAGAACGCCGGTAACGAACCCTCCCCTGAGAGGTGGAGTGTGCATTTCCAGGCCACCTCCATCGGCCAGCACCATGGATCTTTTCCTTCTCTCTACGAAGGAGAAAACAGCCTCCCATCCCATCCCGAGAACCGGGTATCCCTGACCGCGACGGTTTTCCTAACGTACCGTGTCAACTCGTGGACCGAACTAGTGGTCAACCCGGAGATCGCCGGTGGCAAGGGTTTCGGGCAGGTCACGGGAATTGCCGGCTTCCCCAACGGTGAGATCCCGCGGGTAGCGTCTGCCACACCAACTCCGTACGTGGCGCGCGCCTACCTGAAGAACACGTGGGCGCTCAGCCAAGAGACCGAGATGGTGGAAGGCGGCCCGAGTTTACTCAACGGGAGACTGCCGGTGCGACGTTTTACCTTGATCACCGGCAGGTTTGCCATCACCGACTTTTTCGATAACAACACTTACAGCCACGATCCGCGGCGCCAGTTCATGAACTGGTCACTGATGTCCAACGGAGCCTGGGACTATCCGGCCGATACCCGCGGCTACACGATCGGCAGTGTGCAGGAACTGACCATGCGCGGCTGGTCTCTGCGCACCGCCACCGTGATGGAGCCGACCGAAGCCAATGGCCCGACTTTCGATACCCGCATCGCGAAGAACCTCGGCGTCACTACGGAATGGGAGAAACGCTACAAGCCGATGGGCCACGCGGGCGCGCTGCGCGTGTTGGGGTTCCTGAACCGCGAACGAGCCGGCACTTTCCGGGACGCGATGCTCCCGAACGGGACCACCGATCTCGCATCCACGCGCCGTCCGGGCACGAAGAAATACGGTTTCGGCCTGAACGTGGAGCAGGCCATCACTCGGGATATCGGCGCATTCGCACGCTATGGCTGGAGCGACGGCAAAACCGAGGCATGGGCTTTCACCCAGATCGACCGCTCCGTGAGCGGGGGAATCTCCCTGCAAGGCCGGCTCTGGAAGCGGACCGGCGACAACATCGGTGTGGGGTCGGTGCGCAATTATCTTGCGGGAGACGACCGCAGCTTCCTGGCCGCCGGCGGCGTGGGATTCATCGTCGGTGACGGCAGGCTGAACTACACGCCGGAGTCGATTACGGAAGCCTACTATGCGTGGCACGCTAACCGGAACTGGACGTTCACCCTGGATTACCAGCGCGTCGTAAATCCGGCCTACAACCGTGACCGGGGCCCGGTTTCCGTGGGCACATTACGGGTACATTGGGAACGGTAGCAGGCGGAATCAGCCAAGTTACTTGTGCTGGCGCGCGTTGCGGTGCGTCCAGTTGTAGGCCGCCCACACGAGCAAGGCAAAAATGCAGATTCCGATGAGCACTTCGGGAACGTCGAACGGACCCATGGGTTACTCTCCGTTTTAATTATAACTCGGGAGAATAGGGCGCTACTTATCGTTTGACCTGCCTGCGAGCCTCGCGCACCGTAGTGACCAGCCGGACCGCCAGTTCATGAATCCGGTGCGGCTGCCGCAGTTCGATCGCTTTTTTCGGGACGAGGTGAGCGCCTACGCCGACCGCGGTGGCGCCGGCCAGGATGAAGTCCGCGACATTCAGCTGGTTCACTCCACCGGAGGCGATCAGCGGCACTTGTGGAAACGGCGCCCTGAGCGCTTTGATGTACGGTGCGCCTCCGAGTTGTGAGCATGGGAAGATTTTGACGAAGTCGACACCGGCTTTCCACGCCATCATCACCTCGGTTGGGGTGAGAGCACCGGGGAAAATGACGACGTTCTCATGGGCCGCGAACTCCACGGTCTTGAGATCCAGCCCGGTGGTGGTTAGAAACGCCGCACCCGCATCCAGGCAACGGCGGGCGGTCTCCACATCCCAGACCGTGCCCGCACCGACGATTAAACCGGGCCCGTTCCGGACCAGGTGGGAAATCACTTCAATCGCTCCGGGCACGGTCATGGTGATTTCCACGATTGGAATTCCACCGCTGGCCACCGCCTGCGCGGCAAATAGCGCGTCCTCCGGCGACGAAACGCGAATCCCGGGGATGATGCCGATTTCCGCAATGCGAGCGCGAACGTCTTCCCGGTTCATCGATTTTCCATTCCTTTACTCCTGCTCATCGAAATCCGTCTCGGGCGCCGGGAGAACGTCGTCCTTTCCTGCAATCCACACATACAGCGTGGGCAGCAGGAAAATATTCATCAACATCGCTACCATTAGCCCTCCGACGATGACAATCGCGAAGGGGCGCTGGGAATCTGAGCCGATGCCGCGCGATAGTGCGGCCGGCAGCAGGCCGAGGGTCGCGACCAGCGTGGTCATCATGATGGGCCGCAGCCTGAGGACTGCCCCTTCCACCGCGGCATCGACGACGTCATGGCCACGGGCGCGAAGCTGGTTGATGTATTCGAGCATGATCACGCCGGTTTGCACGCACACCCCGAACAGCGCCAAAAAGCCCACCCCGGAGGATACGCTGAAGTGCGTTCCAGTAACCAGCAGCGCCAGCAGGCCGCCCAATGGCGCCATCGCGATATTCGCCAGCATCAGCGTCGCCCACTTAAACGAGTGGAACATCGTATAGAGAATAATGAAAATCACCAGGATCGTGATGGGAAGCACGACCATCAGACGCTGCTGGGACCTCTTCTGGCTGGCGTACTCGCCGACCCAATCAATGTGGTATCCGGTGGGCAGTTTCACTTGTTCTCTCACCTTCCGGATTGCCTCCTCCACTGTGCTGCCAAGGTCGCGGCCTCGCACGCTATATTTGATCGCGACATAGCGGGAATTGCCCTCGCGGTAGATCTGCGACGCCCCATCCAGGCTTTGAATGGTGCAAAGCTGGGCCAGAGATACGCGTTCTCCGGACGGCGACAACAGGCGAATCTTCTCGATCGCCTCTCTGGTATCGCGGTATTCGGCAAGATAGCGGACGACCAGATCATAGCGCTCCTCACCCTGCAGGATCTGGCCTACCGCGCCCCCGCCGACGGCGGTCTGAACGGCGTCCTGCACATCGGTTATGTTGATCTGATAACGCGCGGCCTTCTGGCGGTCCACCACCAGGTTCAGATTGGGCTGACCAATCACGCGGAACATCCCCAGGTCCTGAACCCCTGGAATGCGCCGCACCACGTCGACGATCTGGTCGCCCTTCTCTTCCAGCAATTTGAGATCGTCCCCGTAGACCTTGATGGCAAGCTCGCCTTTGACGCCACTGACGGCCTCCTGCATATTGTCGGCAATAGGCTGAGAAAAGTTCCAGATCACCCCGGGGATTTTCTCCAACTGGCGATTCATGGCGGCGATCAATTCCTCTTTGTTCTGGTGGAAGACGGGCCGCCACTTTTCCTTCTCTTTGAGATCGACAAAGTATTCCGTATCGAAGAAGCCGGTGGTGTCCGTTCCGTCGTCGGCCCGTCCTACCTGGCTGGTCGCCACCGTGACCTCCGGGAAGGAGGCCAGCAGCGGCCGAACCTGGTTGGCGAGGCGGATGCTTTCGGTGGGTCCGGTGCTTGGGGCCAATGTGCCGCGTACCCAGATGGCGCCCTCGTCGAGGTGCGGCAGGAATTCGGAACCAATCAAGCCGCTGCTCATCAAGTAACCCGCCGCCACTAGAGAGGCGACGGCACCTCCCAGGACTACCCAACGGCTGCGGACAGCCCATCGAACGGCCGACTTGTAGCCGGCCGTCAGAAGCGTCATCAGCGGGTTTCGCCACTCTTTCATGCCCTCGCGGAAGAGGAAACTCGATAACACTGGCGCCATCACGATGGAGAAGATCAGCGCGCCCAGCAATGCAAAAGCGACGGTCCAGGCCATGGGCTTAAACAGCCGGCCTTCCACGCTCTCCAGCGTGAAAATCGGCAGGTACGCCGTGATGATGATCCCGATGGCGTAAAACACGGGCCGCTGAACTTCGTGCGCAGCCTCGCGAATGCGAACGATCGCCGGCTTAGAGGAATCCTGGCGTCCCATATGGCGCACGATATTCTCCACCATCACGACCGCGCCATCCACCACCATGCCGAAATCCAACGCGCCGAGCGACAACAGATTGGCGGGAATATGCCGGAGGTCCAGACAGATGGATGCGAACAACAGGGAGAACGGGATGGTCAGCGCCACGACGAGAGCGCCTCTGAGGTTTCCGAGGAATACGAAGAGGATGATGGCAACCAGGATGATTCCCTCGGTCAGGTTGTGCAACACGGTGTGCGTGGTGTAGTGGACCAGGACACTGCGATCGAGGAACGGAACCACCTTCACCCCGGGGGGAAGAAGGTGTTCATTCAGTTCCTTCATCTTTGCGTGGATGCCTTCCAGCGCCGAGTCTGCATTGGCGCCTTTCCTCAGAAGCACGATGCCTTCGACCACGTCGTCGTTGTCGACGATCCGGCCGTTCTCGTGGTGAATCGCCCGGCCATTCCGGCCCAGCCGAATTTTTGGGCCTTGCATGACGGTGGCGATATCCTTGACGCGCAGCGCGGTTCCGTTTTGTGCCTTGATCACCGTTTCTTCGATATCGCGCACGGTTTTGACCAGGCCGATGGCGCGCACGTTTACCTGCTGAAGGCCCTGCTCGATGAAGCTTCCGCCCGCGTTCACGTTATTATTCGTGAGTTGCTGCTCCACCTGGCCGATGCTCAGCCCGTATGAAATCAGCTTGTCCGGATCCACGCGGACCTGGTATTCGCGCGTTACACCACCGAGGGTCGAAACATCGACCACATTAGGCACCGACTTGAACTGCTTCGCCAGGACCCAGTCTTGCAGCGACTTGAGATCCATCACGCCGTACTGCGGGTTGGTGCTCTTTAGTGTGTAAAAAAAAATTTGCCCGACGGGGCTCCAGTCGGTACCAATTTGCGGCTGCAAACCCTGGGGAAGATTCACTTGGGAGAGCCGTTCCAGCACCTTCTGGCGGTTCCAATCGTTCTCGGATTCATCATCGAAGATCAGCATGAGGCTCGAAAGGCCAAAGATCGAGACGCTGCGTAAATGTTGCAGGTGCGGCAAGCCGTTGACCGCGGTTTCGATGGGAATGGTGACCTGCTGCTCCACCTCTTCGGCGGCGCGGCCCGGCCACTGCGTAATGACCTGCACATAGTTGTTAGCTACGTCGGGATACGCCTCAATGGGAAGCGCCTGGAACGAGATGACGCCCCAGCCCAACAGAAG
>JANYAH010000132.1 GCA_025361425.1 Candidatus Solibacter sp.
TTGCGCTTTCCATGAAGGCGCTGGACGCGGCGCCGCCCGAGCCGAAGCGCAAGCACTTCCAGCCGCCGAAGCCGGAAGTGCAGAAGCCCTCGCTCAACGATCAACTTTCTGCATTGACGAGTAAGTTTCGGGTGAAGTGACGAACGGTCCGCGCCTTCACATGTCAAGATGCCGCGTGATAGACTACCGTTAAATGTTGGGGACGGCCACGACCAGAGGTTGACTCATAAATGGCGCTCTTAGAAGGCTTTCGGATACAGAACTACCGTGCATTGCGCGATGTTACCCTCGGCAAGACACTCTCCCACCAGAAAGGCTCGGCACTGACTCCGCTGACGGTCGTAATCGGGAAGAACGGCGTCGGGAAGAGTACCCTATTTGACGCATTCGGCTTCGTTGCGGATTGCCTGAATCTTGACGTGGAGGTTGCCTGCGAAGCGAAGCCCAGAGGCAGTTTTGAACGGCTCCGTTCTCTGGGCTGCAATGAGCCCATCAAGTTCGAAATCTACTACCGCGAAGCAAAGGGCGAGCGTCCAATAACCTACGAGTTAGAAATTGACCTTGACCCGGAAGGCCGGCCATTTGTCCAGTCGGAAGTGCTACGACAACGCAGGAGAAAGCAGACTCATGGAAGGCCCTTCCCATTTCTGAACCTTGTGAAGGGCGAAGGCCATGTTTGGGCAGGAGAAGAGGGTCTTGGCACCCACCGTGCGCAAGACGAGGAAGGAACGGCCAAGAACCGCGTGGAACTGACGGACCCGCGGCAACTAGGGATTGCGACCTTGGGAACCTTGAAGGAGCACCCCCGAATCAAGCGATTCCGTGATTTTCTGAAGGGCTGGTATCTCTCCTATTTCTATCCGGATGCCGCGCGAGAACTTACGAACGCGGGCGCGCAAAAGCGCCTCAGCATTCACGGGGATAACATCGGAAACGTCGTTCAGTATCTGGAGCGCGAGCACAAGACGCGGTTCGAGGCGATTCTGAAGCGAATTGCCTCAAGGATACCGGGAATAGAGAAAATAGAGACGCTCGTCACGCAAGACAAGCGTGTCTTACTCAAGTTTAACGATGGGGCATTCAAGGATCCGTTTTACGCGCAGCAGATGTCCGACGGGACGCTGAAAATCTTTGCGTATTTACTGCTCCTGGAAGATCCGGATCCGCCGCCATTCCTGTGTATTGAGGAGCCGGAAAATGGTCTCTATCACAGGCTGCTGGATACACTGGCCAATGAATTCCGGGCGCACGCGACTGGTAAGAAAAACGCCTCACAGATTTTTGTAACCACACACCAGCCATACTTCGTGAACGCACTTAGACCAGAGGAGGTCTGGGTGCTTGCGAAGGGAACCGATGGCTTTTCTACGCTCCAGCATGTTTCGGAAATTGAAGTTGTCAGGAATCTTGTCGCGGAAGGCCTTCCCTTGGGCGGACTTTGGTACGGCAACTATCTCGATGTGAGCTGAACATGCACATTGAGATTCTGGTGGAAGACCAATCGGGAGAGCTATTGCTCGGGCACCTGATCCCCAAGATCATTGGCCGGCACGGAGATCCGCATACCTGGAGAATCCACGCGTACAAGGGAATTGGCAAGCTTCCGAAGGACCTGGAAGGAACAGTCGCTCCGAACAAGCGCATTCTTCTCGATCAGTTGCCGAGAATTTTGAGGGGACTCGGGCGGACGCCCGGCATCGACGCGGTGGTCGTGGTTCTGGATAACGACGACCGCGACTGCGTAGCCTTCTTGGGCGAGCTAAATAAGCTGCTGCGCAGATGCCGTCCGTCCAAAGTCACGCTGTTCAGGTTGGCTCTTGAGGAGATCGAGGCCTGGTACATCGGCGACAAGCGTGCGGTCCGAGCCGCTTACCCCACATTTCGAGATCGAGCATTCAACACCTACACTCAGGACAGTTGCTGTGGAACGTGGGAACTGCTTGCCGACGCGATTCATCCTGGCGGATCCCGGGCCCTCAAGAAAGCAGGATGGCCGATTCCAGGGCAGGTAAAGTGCGAATGGGCGAATCGAATTGGCCCCCTTCTTGACATCGACCACAACGATTCCCCGAGCTTCGCCAAGTTGCGGGAAGGATTGCGCCGGGTTGTCTCTGGACCATAGGAGTTCCTGCTGCCGGGCAGCGGGCGGGAGCCCCTGGGGCTACAAAAAAGCGGGCAAAGCCGGAAGCGACTTGCTTCGGCTTTGCCCGCGGATTACAAAGTTGAGAAGTGGATAGGCCAGAGGCCTGTCCTACCGCATGGCGTAGCTGCTGAGGACTTTCATGTAGTTAGCGCGCTCGAAGGCGCCGGGTTGCGGCACGGCATTGCGGCTCATGCTGCCTTGCATCTGCTTGATGGAATCGTATTCGTGCTCGCCCATCCACACCAACAACTCGGTGGTGATGGTATCGAGGTAGGTGATGCCGCGTTTGAGCAGCGCGGAAGTCATCATCGCGATTTTGGCTCCGGCCATCATGGACTTCACGACATCTGTTGCAGAGTGCACGCCACCGGTGAGGGCGAGATCCGCATGGATGCTGCCATAAATCACAGCGATCCAGTGGAGGCGGAGCAGCAACTCGTGGGAGTTACTGAGAATCAGGTTGGGGACTACCTCCAGGGCTTCGAGGTCGTAATCCGGCTGATAGAAGCGGTTGAAGAGCACCAGGCCATCGACGCCGGCCCCATCCAACCGTTTGGCCATGTTCGCCATGGAGCTGAAGTAGGGTCCGAGCTTCACGGACACCGGGATGGTGACCTCTTTCTTGACGGCCTGCACCAGGTCGATATACTTCTGCTCCACCTGCTCACCGGAGACGTTGGGGTCCACGGGGATGTGGTAGATGTTCAGTTCCAGGGCGTCGGCGCCAGCCTGCTGCATCTCTTTGGCGTAGCCCAGCCAGCCGCCCGCGGTGGTGCCGTTGAGGCTGGCAATGATCGGAATCTGGACCGCCTGTTTGCACTTGACGATGTGCTTCAGGTAAGCTTCCGGCCCCATCACTTTGTAAAGCAGGTCGGGGAAATTGCTGGTGGATTCCGCCGAAACTTCGGAACTCGCGGTCATGAAGCGGTCGAGTTCATCGCTTTCGATGTCGATCTGCTCCTCAAAGAGCGAATGCAGCACGATGGCCGCGGCGCCGGCATCTTCCAAACGGCGGATGTTGCCCACCTCCCGGCACATTGGCGAGGAAGAAGCCACCAGCGGGTTCTTGAGTTTCAACCCCAGGTACGTCGTGGAAAGGTCGATAGTTTTGGTCAGGTCGATCATTTCTTCACCTCTTCAACGGCCGCACCGGCCTGGTGCGACATGTAGTCGTAGAGCTTCCACTTGGTGGAGACATCTTCCTCGGCCAGTTTGAAAAGCTCCTGTGCGTGTTCCGGATTGCTCTTAACCAGCATGGTATACCGGGTCTCGTTGTAGATGTAGTCCTTCAGACCGATGCTGGGCGGGCGGGAATCGAGCTGGAACGGGTTCTTCCCCTGCGCCACCAGGTCGGGGTTATAGCGGAACAGCGGCCAGTAACCGGAGTTGACGGCAGCCTTTTGCTGATCCATGCCGTGGGCCAGATCGTACCCGTGGGCAATACAGTGGCTGTAGGCGATGATCAGCGACGGCCCATCGTAGGCTTCGGCTTCGGTGATGGCCTTGACGGTGTGCATGTCGTTGGCGCCCATGGCGATCTTGGCCACATATACGCTGCCGTAGCTGATGGCCATGAGGGCGAGATCCTTCTTGCCTGCCGGTTTGCCGGCGGCGGCGAATTTGGCGACGGCGCCGCGCGGCGTGGATTTCGACGCCTGGCCTCCGGTGTTGGAGTAGACCTCGGTATCGAGGACGAGGACGTTGACGTTGCGCCCGGTTGAGAGCACGTGATCGAGGCCGCCGTAGCCGATGTCATAAGCCCAGCCATCGCCACCGATGATCCAGACGCTCTTTTTGACCATCGAATCGGCCACGCTGATGAGGTCGCGCGCTTCCATGGTGTCCATGCCGGCGAGCTTCGCCTTCAGTTCGGCGATGCGTGCGCGCTGGGCGAAGATGCCCTGCTCGGTTTTCTGGTCGGCATGCAGAATGGCCTGCGCCAGTTCTTCGCCAACCTGGGAACTTAGACGCCAGACCAGTTCGCGGGCGTACTCATTCTGCTTATCGACAGCCAGGCGCTGGCCCAGGCCGAATTCGGCGTTATCTTCGAAGAGCGAGTTGGACCAGGAAGGTCCGCGGCCCTCTCCGTTGCTGCAATACGGCGTGGTCGGCAAGTTGCCGCCGTAGATGGAAGTGCAACCGGTCGCGTTGCCGATCATCACCCTGTCGCCGAAGAGTTGCGTGACCAGCTTGAGGTACGGGGTTTCGCCGCAACCCGAGCAGGCGCCGGAAAACTCAAACAACGGCCGGAGCAACTGAATGTCCTTGACCTGGGTGGGGGAGAGCAGCTTGCGGTCGGTTTCGGGAAGGCTCAGGAAGAACTCCCAATTGGCGGCTTCGCTTTCGCGCAGCGGCGGTTGGGGCACCATGTTGATGGCGCGGTGTTTGACCTCGCTCTTGCTCTTAGCCGGGCAGACTTCCACGCAGAGGGTGCAGCCGGTGCAATCCTCGGGGGCCACCTGCAGCGTGTACTTGCGATCCTTCATGTCTTTCCAGCGCGCCGGAACGGCTTTGAAGGTGGCGGGGGCATTGCCCAGGTAGCTATCGTCGTAGACTTTGGCGCGGATCACGGCATGCGGGCAGACCAGCACGCACTTGCCGCACTGGATGCAGAGGGCCTCATCCCAAACGGGGATTTCGAGGGCGATATTGCGCTTTTCCCATTGCGCGGTGCCGGTGGGGAAGGTGCCGTCGATTGGCATGGCGCTGACCGGGAGATCGTCGCCATTGCCGGCGATGATCTGGGCCAGCACGTCGCGCACGAACGCCGGCGCGGCCGCGGGGACCGGGGGCCGCAGGTCAAACCGCGAACTGACCTGGGCCGGAACCTTAACTTCCTGGAGATGGCTAAGCGATGCATCCACCGCCGCGAAATTCTTCTGCACCACGATGTCGCCGCGCTTGCCGTAGGTCTTCTTGATGGCGTACTTGATGGCGGCGATGGCCTCTTCCCGCGGCAGCACGCCGCTGATGGCGAAGAAGCAGGTCTGCATGATGGTGTTGATGCGCCCGCCCATGCCGGTGACTTTGGCCACCTCATCACCGTTGATGACGTAGAATTTCAGCTTCTTGGTGATGATCTGCTGTTGCACCAGGCGCGGCAACTTGTCCCAAACCTGGTCGGCGGCGAAGGGGCTGTTAAGCAGGAAGGTGGCGCCGGGTTCGGCGAGCTTCAGCATATCGATGCGTTCCAGGAAGGAGAACTGGTGGCATGCCACGAAATTCGCCTTGGTGATGAGGTAGCTGGAACGGATCGGTTTGGGTCCGAAGCGCAAGTGGGAAGTGGTGATGGATCCGGACTTCTTGGAATCGTAAACGAAGTAGCCCTGGGCGTAGTTTTCGGTCTCTTCGCCGATGATCTTGATGGAGTTCTTGTTGGCGCCGACGGTGCCATCCGCGCCCAATCCGTAGAACAGCGCGCGCACCGTGCCGGGGGCCTCGGTGGAGTAGTCCGGGTCATAGTCCAGGCTGGTGTGGGTGACGTCGTCCTTGATGCCGATGGTGAAGTGATTCTTGGGGTGGGTCTTTTTGAGCTCGTCGTAGACCCCCTTGACCATGGCGGGGGTGAATTCCTTGGACGAAAGCCCGTAACGTCCGCCCACCACTTTCCTGGCGACGCCCATTTCGGCGAATGCCGTGATCACGTCGCAATAGAGCGGTTCGCCGGTGGCGCCGGGTTCCTTGGTGCGGTCCAGAACGGCGACGGATTTGACAGACTCGGGGATGGCGGCAACGAAGGCCTCAATGGCGAAGGGCCGGTACAGGCGGACCTTAAGGAGGCCTACCTTTTCGCCGCTGGCGAGCATCGCTTCCACGGCCTCGTGCGCCACTTCCGCGCCAGAGCCCATCATGATGATGAGGCGCTCGGCATCGGGTGCGCCGAAGTAATCGAACAGGTGGTATTGGCGCCCCACGATCGCGGCGAACTTATCCATCGCGTTCTGCACGATGGTGGGGGCGGCCAGGTAGAAGGGGTTGCAGGCTTCGCGCGCCTGGAAGTAAACGTCGGGATTCTGCGCGGTACCGCGGATAAAGGGGCGGTCGGGGGAGAGGGCGCGGGAGCGGTGCGCGAAGACCAGATTCTCATCGATCATGGCGCGGATGTCCGCGGCCGAAAGCTGCTCCACCTTGGCGACCTCATGAGAGGTGCGGAAGCCATCGAAGAAGTGCATGAAGGGGAGGCGCGATTCCAGCGTGGCGGCCTGGGCGATCAGCGCCATATCCATCACTTCCTGCACCGAATTGGAGGACAGCATGCCGAAGCCGGTAGAGCGCGCGCTCATCACGTCGCTGTGGTCTCCGAAAATGGAGAGTGCGTGGGAGGCCAGGGTGCGGGCGGCGATGTGGAACACCGTGCTGGTGAGTTCGCCCGCGATTTTGTACATATTGGGAATCATCAGCAGGAGGCCCTGCGATGCCGTGAAAGTGGTGGTAAGCGACCCCGCCTGCAAAGCTCCGTGCAAAGCGCCAGCGGCGCCGCCCTCGCTTTGCATCTCGATAACCGTCGGCACGGTGCCCCAGATGTTGGTCTTCTGTTCGGCCGACCACTGGTCGGCCCATTCGCCCATGTTGGACGAAGGAGTAATTGGATAAATGGCGATGACTTCGTTAGATTGATGCGCTACGTAGGCAGCCGCCTCGTTACCGTCGATGGTTACCTTCGGCCGAGTGGTGGTGGTGGATGAGTTGCTCAACTCTCCCCTCCTTATGAGTATGGGATTCACGTCCTTAAACCATATTATAAGACCCAGTTGTCGTAAAAATCTACAGTTTTTAAGATCTTTAATTATTGGTATTGTAAGTTGTTGCATCCATGGGTGATCGGCATACTCGGGGGTATACTCGGGTGATGCGATGCGGGGTTTTAAGGGCGGATTTGGTGCTCGTAAGCAAGAAAAAACGCGAAATGCTGCTGTTGCGCGGGGAGAGCCTGCTGCGCACGTACCGGGTTGCGCTGGGGCGGCAGCCGGTGGGTCCGAAGCGGCAGGAAGGCGACGGGCGGACGCCCGAAGGGCGGTACACCATCGACCGGCGGAATGCGCGGAGCAGATACCATTTGTCGCTGCATATTTCGTACCCAGACGCCGAAGATGCGGCGCGCGCCCGGGAGGCGGGTGTGGATCCCGGCGGGGACATCATGATCCACGGTTTGGCGGATGGGGTCCGGCTGGAGGGCGACTGGACGCAGGGGTGTATCGCGGTGACGGATGAGGAAATGGATGAAATCTGGGGGTTGGTCGGAGATGGCACGGCGATCTGGATTGGGGAGTGAGTCGCCAGCCCGGCCGGCGACTTTCCACCCGTCCACGCACCAACGTGGGGCAGGCGCTTTCGCCTGTCAACCCGTCATGTTCTACCGCGGAAAGCTTGGACCAGGCCGGGAGGCCTGTTGGGATGGGCCTTCGGCCCGCGAAACCCCATGAAGACCTCGGCGAGTCCCGGGGGATTCTCCGATGGGCGGAATGGTTCTTCGACCCTGTCCTACCTACATCAAAAACCCGGTGAGGGCGGTCCCCGCGCCGGCCACTCCCGCGATGATGCCCAGCACCGGGAACATGCGCTTGCGCGAAATGAAGTACAGCGAACTGAGCACTAGTCCGATCTCCAGCAACCCCTCGCCCACGTCGTAGCGCAAGGCGCGGTGCTCGTCGGCTTCGGCAGCTTCATCGGCGCCCTTGGCCTCTTCCTGGATTTTCTTGCTCTGCTCCTCGTACTTCTTCTTCTGGCCGGCGTATTCGGTCAGCATCTTGTCGGCGCGCTCTCCCTTCACATCCAACAGGTGGATCATGTTTTCGCCCATCTCGGTGGTATGCAGCTTGACCCGCGTGGCCTGGTAATACGCCCATTGGTCGTTGGACCCGGATTTGTGAATGATCGCCGCAGTGTGGGTGCGGTGGCTGGTGATGCTCACCACCGCCAGCAGTACCGCAAGAATGGATGCCATCACCCCGACCTTTTGACCCAGCGGGTCGGAGTGGTGTTCGGTTTCGTGGTGGATTTCGAGTTCGGCCATAGTGGATTTCCGTATTATAGAGGTTCGATGAATACGGACGAGGAATTCATGCGGCAGGCGCTCGCGCTGGCGTGCCAAAGCGCACAAGCGGGCGAAGTGCCGGTGGGCGCCGTCGTCGTCATCGGCGGGGAGATCGCCGGCAGCGGTGCCAACGCTCCCATCGCGTGTACAGACCCCACGGCGCATGCCGAAATCCTGGCCATCCGCCAGGCGGCGGCGCGGGTGGGCAACTACCGCCTCACCGGGGCAACCCTATACTGCACGCTGGAACCCTGCGTGATGTGTGCCGGAGCGCTAGTCGCCGCGCGCATCCAGCGCCTGGTCTTCGGCGCCCGCGACCTGCGCTTCGGCGGCGTGCGCAGCAAGTTCCAGGTGGCGGATTCGGCAATTCTCAATCACCGCGTCGAGGTGGTCGAAGGCGTCCTGGCGGTGGAATGCGTCGAACTACTGCGCGCGTTCTTCGAGGCTCAGCGCCTCAGATAGGCATCGTCGCCCGAAATCCAGTCCTCGCGCCGCGGCGTGAAAATGTCGGTCACCACCGTATCTTCAAGCGCGACCACGCCGTGCGGCACGTGCGGTGGAATCACCAGGCTCTCGCCGGCGCCCACCACCTGATCCACGCCGCCGATATGGAACAGGAGGGCGCCGCGTTCCACGTTGGCAATCTGCTCGTTGATGTGGCTGTGCTCCGGCACCACGGCGTCTTTGAGAATTTTGAGCCGCGCGATCGTCATCTGCCCGGAATGAATCACCTTGCGGACGATCATGCTATTCATCTGTTCCGCCGGCAGTTGCTCCCAATTGTACAGTTCCATGCAGCGTATTCTATCAGCTATGATAAAGGCCTATGAAGGGCGTCGTACTGGCTGGGGGAACGGGAAGTAGATTATTCCCACTCACCAAGATCACCAACAAACATCTGCTGCCGATCTATGACCGGCCGATGATTTATTATCCGATCCAGGCTCTCGTGGATGCCGGGATTCAAGAGATTCTGGTGGTCACCGGAGGGCGGAATTCAGGCGACTTTCTACGCCTCCTGTCCAATGGCAAACAGTTCGGACTGATCCACATTAACTACACGTACCAGGAAGGCGAGGGCGGTATCGCCGATGCCCTGGCGCTGGCTCAACACTTCGCCGACGGGCAAAAGATCTGCGTGGTGCTGGGCGATAACATTATCGAAGGCAGCATTCTGGCGGCGGCCGACCGTTTCCGCGGGCAGGCCACAGGCGCCCACATCCTGCTCAAGGAAGTGCCGGACGCGGAGCGCTTCGGCGTGGCCGAAATCTCCGGCGACCGGATTACCGGCATTGAGGAGAAACCCAGGAAACCCAAATCAAACCTCGCCGTCACCGGCTTTTACATGTACGATGCCAGCGTGTTTGAAAAGATTAAGACGCTAGTGCCTTCCGGGCGCGGCGAACTGGAAATCACCGACGTCAACAACGCCTACATCCGCGAAGGCACCATGACCTTCTCTTACCTGGACGGTTGGTGGACCGACGCGGGCACGTTCGACTCGCTCTTGCGCGCGGCCAATTTGGTGGCCCAATCGGTCGCCAGGAAAGCCGCGCTGGCTCCCGTTTTGGCGGAGACCCTCTAATGCCGATACAAGTGCCCTTCTCCGGGAGGCGGCTGGTTTCCTCCGGCGACCTGGACCTGGCGATTGCCGATTGTTCCAAGGGCATTGGCTTGGTCATCGGTTCGCCCGAATCCCCCGATCTCATCGCTGGTGTGCTGGTGCAGCCTTTCCCCCTATACCCCGACGACCGTGGGTACTTCCTGGAGGTGCAGCGTATCGGCAGCGGCCTCGCCGCCGCCTTTCCTCCGGAAACCACGCAAATCTCGGCGGCCGTGAGTTATCCCGGAACCATCAAGGCATTTCACTATCACCTCTTTCAGCACGATTGCTGGACTACCGTGAAGGGCCTGTTACAGGTGGTGCTGGCGGACCTGCGCCTGGGTTCGCCCACCCTTGGCCTACGCAACACGATGTACGTCGGCGGCTTGCGCCCCTGGCAGGTGCTGATCCCACCCGGCGTGGCCCACGGGTACAAAGTCATCGGCCGCGAAGAGGCTCTGCTGGTCTATCTGACCGACCGTTTCTATGACGCCAAGGACGAAGGGCGCATCCCGCACAACGATTCCGGGATCAACTACGATTGGGAGACTCAGTACAAGTAGTCCGCGGCTGCGATAGGAAGCGACTTTCCATGAAAATTCTGGTGACCGGCGGGGCGGGCTTCATCGGCTCGGCCTTTATCCGTATGGTGATTGGCGAGACCGATCTGCGAGTGGTCAATCTCGATAAGCTGACCTACGCGGGAAATCTGGAGAACCTGGCGGACGTCGATGGCGACGCGCGCTACCGCTTCGTACACGGCGATATCTGCGATGCCGGACTGGTCAACGCACTGGTGGGCGAAGAGCGCCCGGACGCCATCGTGCATTTCGCGGCGGAATCGCATGTCGACCGCAGCATCCTTTCGCCGGAACCGGTAGTGCGTACCAATTACAACGGCACCTTCACCCTGTTGGAAGCGGCCCGGTTACACCGCATCGCGCGCTTCGTGCATATCTCCACCGATGAAGTCTACGGCAGCCTCAGTGCTCCCGCCGAAGCCGATGAGCGGTATCCGCTGAACCCCAGCAGTCCCTATTCGGCATCTAAGGCGGCGAGCGACTTGCTGGCGCGGTCTTACTTCACTACCTTCAAGCTGCCGGTGGTGATCACGCGCGCCTCTAACAACTACGGGCCGTACCAGTTCCCGGAGAAGCTGATCCCGCTGATGATTACCAATGCGCTGGAAGACGGTTCGCTGCCGGTTTACGGCGACGGCCAGCAGGTCCGCGACTGGCTCTACGTCGAAGACCACTGCCGGGGCATCCTGGCGGTACTGCACCAGGGCCGCGATGGTGAGGTCTACAACATTGGCGGCAATCGCTCGCTGCCCAACCTGGAAGTAGTGCGCCAGGTGCTGAAGCTCACCGGCAAGCCGGAGAGTCTGGTCGCATATGTGAAGGACCGTCCGGGTCACGACCGGCGCTATGCCCTCTCCAGTGAGAAACTCATGCGCGAAACCGGATGGCAGCCCGTCATGGATTTTGAAACGGGACTGGCACGGACCATCGAATGGTATCGCGGCAATTCGGCTTGGATGGGGCGCGTGCGCAGCGGCGCGTACCGCACCTACTACGAACGCAACTACGGCAACCGGGCGGCCGGGTCCTAGCTTCCAAACTTATGCGCGTGGCGATTGAGGCCGCTTCGCTGTCTCTCTCCAGCGGCGGGCTGGCGCGCTACACCTCCGAACTCAGCCTGGCGCTGGCGCGAAGCTTCCCCGAAGACGAATACTTCCTGGTCTCCGACCAGCCCTTCCGCCTGCCCTTCCCCGCCCCGGTCAACTTGAAGTGCGGCGGCGGCCCGCGCAATGCCATGGAGCGCCGCTGGTGGCTCTGGGGATTGGCGAGAGAGATGGGGCGGCTGAGGGCGGACCTGGTGCATGGTCCCGATTTCGCCGTGCCCTATCTCCTCCGGCGGCCCAGCGTGCTCACCCTGCACGATCTTTCGCCGTGGATGGACCAGCGCTGGCATCACGCCGCCGGTCGCGTCCGGCAGCGCACGCCGGTGCTGCTCGAATTCGGTCTGGCGACCATGGTGATTACCCCCGGCGAGAAAGTACGGCGAGCCGCCATCGCGCGCTTCGGCCTGCGGCCGGAGCGTGTGGTGGCGGTGCCCGAAGCCGCAGCTAATTGGTTCCGTCCAGTGGAGACCGCCGCAGCGGCGCCCGCGCCGCCCTACTTCCTCTTCGTGGGCACGCTAGAGCCGCGCAAGAATCTCGACATGCTGTTGGAAGCCTGGCGCGAAATGCGGCGCCATCACGCGGTGGACCTCGTGCTGGCCGGGCGGCGCCGCGCCGACGCTCCTGAAATTCGCCCCGAGCCCGGACTGCGCCTGGCGGGCGAAGTCGCGGATTCTGCACTGCCGGCGCTGTATTCGGGCGCGCTGGCGTTTGTCTACCCGTCGCTCTACGAAGGCTTCGGACTGCCGGTGCTGGAAGCCATGCAGTGCGGCGCGCCCGTCATCGCCTCACACGCTGTGGAGGAAGCGGCGGGCGATGCCGCGATCTATGCCGATACAGCGCGGGAACTGGCCAGCGCAATGGCCGAGTTGGCGTCGCGCCCCGAACTCGCGGCCGCGGCGCGCCAGTATTCCCTGAAGCGCGCGCGCCAATTCTCCTGGGAACGCGCTGCCCGGCTGACCCGTCAGGTCTACGAGGAGGCACGAGTCCGTTTTGGAGGTCAAGTTCACTAACGTGCCGGAATACACTCACCGCGGAGACGCAAAGACGCGGAGGAAACGCGGAGGAGCCCAAAGACTGAATCCTGCGCCAGCCACCGGCCTTGTTCTCGCGGTTGCCGTTCTCTGCGTTTCCTCCGCGTCTTTGAGTCTCTCCAGGGAATGGACAGCTCCATGACCGCCAGACCCTCCGCTCTTTTCCTGGCGCCGGAAGCGCCCTACCCGATCGCCGGGGGCGGGGCGTTGCGCTCTGCCTCGCTGCTGGAGTACCTGGGGCGTCATTACGATGTCGATGTCATCGTCTTCCGCCAACCGGGAGCGCCAGATCCGGCGAGCCTGATCCCCATCCGCCTGGTGCGCCGCGTCACCGTGCTGGAACTGCCTCCCAACGGGCGCGGTGTCGCCGCCCGTGCGCTGCGCAACGCGGGGCGGGTGGTGCGGCGCATACCGCCGCTGGTGGACCGCTTCGCGGGGTTTTCCGCGGCCGTAGCCCGCGCGCTCGCGGGCAAACGGTACGATCTGGGCGTGATCGAGCATTCCTGGTGCGCGCCCTACCTGGAGCAGCTATCGCCGGTGTGCACGCGCACGGTGCTCGATCTGCACAACGTGGAGTCTGTGCTTCACGGACGCTGCGCGGCGGCGGAAGGGCGCGCCACCGCCACTGCCCATCGCGTCTTCCAAGGCGCCTCGCGGGAGCTGGAGTGCGCCTGGCTGCCGCGCTTTTCGCTAGTGCTGGCCACCTCACAGGCCGACGCCGAACTGGCCCGCGCCATCGCACCCCAAGCCACTGTCGCGGTCTACCCGAACGCTCTGCCGCCGACGCCGCCGCCGGTGGCCGGCGACGAGGAGGCCATCGTCTTCTCCGGCAACATGGAGTACCATCCGAACCTCACCGCGGTGCGCTACTTCCGTCTGGAAATCTGGCCGCGCCTCCGCGAGCGCTGGCCGCTGCTGGTGTGGCGCCTGGTGGGGAAGAACCCCGCCGCGGTCGAGCGGTTCACCGGCGGCGACCGGCGGATCGAAGTCACTGGCCCCGTGGGGGACGCCGTTTGTGAACTCGCCCGTTCGCGCGTCGCGGTGGTACCCCTACTGACTGGCAGCGGCACTCGCCTGAAGATTTTGGAGGCATGGGCCGCCGGGTTGCCGGTGGTTTCCACCACGATAGGTGCGGAAGGGCTGCCGGTGCGCGACGGGGAGACCGCCCTGTTGGCCGACGGAGCCGATGCGTTCGCCGCTGCGGTAACACGGCTATTGACGTGCACGGAATTGCGGCAGAGGCTCGGCAGGGCTGGCAGATTGTTGCTGGAAAAGGAGTTTACATGGGAGACAGCCTGGAAAAAGTTAGACTTTTGACGCAGGCGAGTGTCATTCCGGTCGGCTATACTGGTAACCGTTAATGCGTTTCGCCGTTGATGCTCACGCCATCGGCCGCCACCTCACGGGTAATGAGGTCTACGTTCGAAGTCTCCTGAACGCATTTGCCACCCAACACCAGGACGACGAGTTCATAGCCTACGTGTCGGGGGAGAGTGCCGCCGGTTGCATCCCAGCGAACATTCGGACCCGGCGAATAGCCACGAATCCGTTCGTGCGCCTAGGCGTTGACCTCGCCCTGAAGGTGCGGCAAGACCGGCCGGACCTGCTGCATGTGCAGTACACCGCGCCGCTGGCGTGCCCGGTTCCGGTGGTGGTGACCGTTCACGACGTGAGCTTTCTGGAGCATCCGGAGTACTTCACGCGCGATCGCGCCTGGCAGTTGCAGTGGTCGGTGCGGCGCACGGTGTTTCGCGCCGCCAAGATCCTGACGGGTACCGAGTTCGCCCGCTCGTCGATCCTCAAGGTCTATGGCGATCTCGATGAGGACAAAGTGGTGGTGGTGCCATATGCGGCGGCTCCGGAGTTCCGGCCGATGCCGCGCGAGGCGGCCCGTGCCGCCGTGGCGGAGCAGTTTTCGCTCTCCGGCCCCTACGTACTTACGGTGGGCGATCTACAGCCGCGCAAGAACCATATAGGCCTGATCCAGGCTTTTTCGCGTTTGGTGAAGGCGTACCCTCAACTGAAGCAGGAGTTAGTGCTGGTGGGGAAAGAGACTTGGTTCGCGGAGCAGGTCCATAGAGCGGCGCGCGATTCGGGGGTGGCTGACCGGATCCAGTTCCTCGGGTTCGTTTCCGACCCGGACCTGTTGCGGCTCTATAACGCCTCCGACGTCTTGGTATTCCCTTCCTTCTACGAGGGGTTTGGCTTGCCCGCTCTGGAGGCGATGGCTTGCGGCCGGGCGGTTACGTGCTCCAGCACGTCGTCGTTGCCTGAGGTGGTAAACGGGGCGGCCATCTTGTTTGACCCTTACGCGACTGATGAGATCGCGCGCGCGCTGGCCGATCTTCTACTGGACTCCGAATTACGGGCGCGCATGGAACGGCTCGGTTTGCAGCGCGCGGCGCACTTCGGCTGGCAGAAAACCGCGCAGGCAACCCTCGACGTGTTCTACGACGTTGTGCAACAACAGCGGCCCGCGAATGCCCGGGTGAAGGACGCGCGGATCGCCCACCGGTAAGTGGGGCGTGGTGACGAGATGAGCGTACGCTTTCGACAACTCTGCCGGCAGAGCCTGGCCCCTCTAAGAGCCAGGGGCATTCCGGTCCGCTATACTGGTGAGCGTTAATGCGTTTCGCCGTTGATGCTCACGCCATCGGCCGCCACCTCACGGGTAATGAGGTCTACGTTCGCAGTCTCCTGAACGCATTTGCCGCCCAGGACCAGGACGACGAGTTCATTGCCTACGTGTCGACGGAGAGTGCCGCACGTTGTATCCCGGCTAACATTCGGAGCCGGCGAATCGCTACCAATCCATTCATTCGCCTAGGGTTTAACCTTGCTATGAAGGTGCGGCAAGACCGGCCGGACCTGCTGCATGTGCAGTATACCTCGCCGCTGGTGTGCCCGGTTCCGGTGGTGGTGACCGTTCACGACGTGAGCTTTCTGGAGCATCCGGAGTACTTCACGCGAACGCGGGCTTTTCAGTTGCAGTGGTCGGTTCGGCGCACGGTGCATCGCGCGGCCAAGATCCTGACCGGGACCGAATTCGGGCGGTCCTCGATTCTCAAAGTGTACGGGGATTTGGCGGAAGACAAGGTGGTAGTCGTGCCCTATGCGGCGGCGCCGGAGTTCCGGCCCATTGCGCGCGAAGCGGCGTCGGCGATGGTGCGCGAGCGCTTCCAGATCGCCGCGCCGTTCGTGCTTTCCGTGGGCGACCTGCAGCCGCGCAAGAATCAGATCGGGTTGATCCGCGCCTTTGCCCGGCTGGTGAAGGCTTATCCGCAGCTTCAGCAGAACCTGGTGCTGGCTGGCAAGGAAACCTGGTTTGCCGGCCAGGTACACAAGGCGGCGCACGATTCCGGCGTGGCGGACCGGATCCAGTTCTGCGGCTTCGTCAGCGATGCGGACCTCTTGCAGTTGTACAACGCCTGCGATCTTTTCGCTTTCCCTACGTTTTACGAGGGTTTCGGCCTACCGGCGCTGGAAGCCATGGCCTGCGGCCGGGCCGTGATCTGTTCGCATACTTCCGCGCTGCCAGAGGTGGTGAACGGCGCGGCCATACTCTTCGACCCCTACTCGCCGGACGAAATTGTACGCGCGCTGGCGGACCTGCTTCTGGATGGCGAACTGCGCCTCCGCATGGAGCGGCTCGGATTGCAGCGCGCGGCGCTCTTCTCCTGGCAGAAGACGGCGCAGCGGACGCTGGCAGTGTTCCACGACGTACTCGAGAAATCGCGCTCCACCAGCGACGTATCTTCTCAGACCGTAGCTCATCGATGACTTCTTTACGCCGCATCTTCGTGCTTGCCCTGGCTTGTGCCCCGCTGATTTTGGCGGCGGACCAATTGACGGGCTTCCCATTCCAGAATGAAACCCTGCGCTACCGCGTCAACTGGCCCGGCGGCCGCAGCCTGGGCGACGTGACCCTGACGGCCCACAAGGCCGGCGACGGCGGCTGGGATTTCGACATGTCCACCACCGTGGGCATCCCGGTGGTTCCGATTGCCGACCAATACAAAGCGTCGGCCAGCGGCGCGGACCTCTGCTCTTCCACCTTACAGCGCGAAATCAGCCACGGAACCAAAAAGGTCACCGAGAAGACGGAGTTCGATCAGAAGAAGAGTCAGGCGCAACGGCAGACGCTGGTCCCGGCCGGCGGCGGCAAGAGCGAATTTGCCATTCCCACCTGCGCACGCGATGCGCTCTCGTTCCAATACTTCGCGCGGCGCGAGATGGGGCAGGGACGAGTACCGCCGGCGGGCAAAGTCTTTTTCGGCGCGGGTTACGAGGTGAAGATGGTTTACGCCGGTGCGCAGGACATCCCGGTGGCGGGCAAGCCGGTGGTGACCGATCACGTGAACGTCGGCGTGAAGGGTCCGGCGAGCGATTTCAGCTTCGAAATTTTCTACGCGCGCGATCCCGCCCGCACGCCCCTGCTGATCAAAATTCCAGTGAGTATCGGGACGGTTTCGCTGGAGCTGGTGCGCTGAAATGCGCGTGGCGTTCTTTTCCCCGCTGCCGCCGGCGCGCAGCGGCATCGCAGATTATTCCGAAGCCCTGATCGAAAGCCTCAAGCCGCTGGTGGAACTGGAAGTGTTTTCCGGCCCGCACCAGGCTTTCGACCCGGCGCGCTTCGATATCGCGCTCTACCACGTGGGCAACAACGGCCATCACGGTTTCGTCTACGAGACCGCGCTGCGCCATCCCGGTGTGGTGGTGATGCACGAAAGCAACCTGCACCACCTGATGGCCGACCTCACCATCAAGCGCGGCGATTGGGACGCCTACGTGCGCGAGTGCGAGTACGAGGGCGGCGCCTCGGCGCTGGCCTTCGCCGGGCGGGTCCGCAAGCTGGAAGTGGGTCCGGACTACGAAGGCGTGCCCATGACGAAGCGCCTTCTGGCGGCGTCGCGCGGCGTGGTGGTGCACAGCCGCTTCATGCGGGAAGAGATGCGGACCGCCGGCTTTACCGGTCCCACGGCCGTGATTCCGCACGGCGCCTGGATTCCGCAGGCCGACCGCAACGGGTTCCGCCACAAGCTGGGGCTGGATGAGCTCACCCCGCTGGTGGGCATCTTCGGATATCTGAAGCCATACAAGCGCATCGCCGAATCCTTGCGCGCGTTCCGCCGCCTGCTGCGTCTGGTGCCGAACGTCAAAATGATTCTGGTGGGTGAGCCGCACGCGGAGTTCCCGGTGGAAGCGATGATCCGCACCATGGGGCTCTCGGCCAACGTGCGCGTGCTGGGCTTCGCGCCGATCGGGGACTTCGTCGGTTACCTGGGCGCCTGCGATATCGTGCTCAACCTGCGCTTTCCCACGGTAGGTGAAAGCTCTGGTACGCTGCTGCGGTCGCTGGGGCTGGGCAAGGCGGTGATGGTCTCCGAGGTCGGCTCCTTTCAGGAGTTCCCGGACGATGTCTGTTTGAAGGTGCCAGTGGGTCCCGGCGAGGAGGACCTCATCTTCGAGTACTTGAATCTGCTGGTTTCGCGCCCCGATGTGGCGCGCCAGTTGGGTGAGCGCGCCAAAGATTATGTCGCCCGCGAGTGCAACTGGGCGACGGTGGCCGCGCAATACGCCGGCTTCCTGGACGCAGTGGTTCACCAGAGAGAGTGGGGTCCGGGCGAAGCAAGCACATTCACCGCGGAGACGCCGAGAGCGCCAAAGACTTCCTCGACGGAAGAGGCCGAGGCACGGTCCCACCCTACCATCGAGTATCTGCAAGGCTGGGCGGTTAGCGACGCATCCGCCGAGTACCTTAATACGCATCGGACACGCCTCATCAAGACGCTCGAAATCACGCCTCCCGGTTCCGCCGAAGACCGTGTACTGGAAATGGGGGCGTACCTGCAAATCACGCCCGCGTTGCGCACCAAACTCGGCTACGGCGAGGTGCGCGGCTGCTATTACGGGAAACTGGGCCGCAGCGACCATCGCAGCGTGACCAACACCGAGGGCGAAACCTTTGAGTGCGAGATCGATCACTTCGATGCCGAGAAGGACGTGTTCCCCTATCCCGATGCCCACTTCGCCACGGTGATCTGCGGCGAACTGATCGAGCACCTGTTCGAAGACCCGATGCATCTGATGAGCGAGGTCAACCGCATCTTGAAGCCGGGCGGCCACCTGGTGCTGACCACGCCCAACATCGCCGCGCTGCGCGCTATCTCGGGCATCCTGCAGGGTTATCATCCCGGATTCTTTCATGCCTACATCCGGCCGGCGGAAGGCACCGGCGAAGTGGACGCGCGGCACAATCGCGAATACGCGCCGCGCGAGATTCACCAACTGCTGGAGAATTCCGGCTTCGCGGTGGCGCGGCTGGAGACGGGCGAGTTCCGCGACGAGCCGCATCCCGAGTTTGGCTGGATTCTCCATCTGCTGAAGCGGTACGGCCTGAGTACCGACCTGCGCGGCGACGGCATCTACGCCGTGGGCAGAAAAACCGGCGCGGTGCGGGAACGGTATCCCGCGTGGCTCTACACATGAACGCCGCTTACCTGAGGCGCGATGTCCGGCTCGACGCGGCTACGCGCACGCTGCACGCCGCCTTTGAGATCCGCAACGAATCGCCCGAAACGTGGCGCCCCAGCGAGGGCTTCGGCGTGGGCTATCACCTCTTCGACGCCGCCACCGGCACGCTGATTGTGGACGGCGCGCGGGTGCATCCGGAGCGCGAGGTGAAGCCCGGGGAGACGGCAGAGGTGCGCCTGGAGATTCCACTGCCGCGGGAAGACGGCACCTACCAGGTGCTGCTCTCGCCGATGCGCGAGAACGTTTGCTGGTATTACGAACAGGGCTGGCCCTTTCTGCTGGTGGAGACGTCCACCGAAAACGGCGCGGCGCGTGTGGACCGGGTGCGCGTGGCCACCCGCGCCACGCTCGCACGGGAGCGGGCGGTGCGCGCCATCGGGCGGGCGTTCGTCTATCCGGTGTCGACGGTCTGGCGCAATCGCAGCCTGATCCGCGTAATGGTGCGGCGCGACATTCTGGGGCGGTATCGCGGCAGTTTCGGCGGCGCGTTCTGGACCATCATCAACCCCCTGTTGCTGATGCTTACCTACTTTTTCGTGTTCGGCGTGGTGCTGCGGGACCGTTACGACCCGAACGCCAGTTGGTCGAGCTTCGCGCTTTACTTTCTGGCAGGCATGCTGCCGTGGCTGGCCTTCAGCGAGGCCGCCGGGCGGGCCCCCAGCGTGATGCTGGAGCATCGCAATTTCGTCAAGAAGCTGGTCTTCGCGGTGGAGACGCTGCCGGTGAATCTGGTGGTGGCCGGCCTGATTACGGAGCTGTTTGCGATCGTGCTGTACTGCGTCTTCCTGCTGGCGATCAATCACGAGTTGCCGGTCGCGTTGGTGTGGCTGCCGGTGCTGCTGATTCCTCAGATTCTGTTCACCGCCGGGGTCAGTTGGTTTCTGGCGGCGCTGGGAGTGTTCGCCCGCGACCTGGGCCAGATCATGGGCTTCGTGTTGACGCTTTGGTTTTTTCTGACGCCCATCTGTTACCCGGAAAATAAGCTGCCGCAAGCCGCGGCGGGGATCCTGACCAAGAATCCGATCTACGTGCTGGTGCACGGCTACCGGTCGATTTTCTTGCACAACCAGGCGCCCGCGTTCGGCGCGATGTGGGAGTTGTGGCTGGTGGCGACGGTAGTGTTTCTGCTGGGCCACGCCTGGTTCTACAAGTTGCGCAAGTCCTTCCCGGACCTGCTGTGAGGCGCTCCTGTGCCCTCGATACGGTATTCAAGCCGCAAAGATTTGTGCGACAAGTCCGAGCCTGTACAAGACGGCATGGGCTATGCCTTGTATGTAGCTCAGCGCGGTGGCAAACACCGTGACGCGAAGACGCTGAGCGGCTTTGGCGGGGCGGGGGTTCTGGAAGTGACCAGGAACTTTCGCGGCGATACGCGAGACCCCGCGCCGGGACATCGAACTGATTCAGCAACGGCTGCGCGAAGCCGGACAGATTGCAAAGGAAAGGGAGCGATGAGCGGGAAAGGATACGAAATCGGAAGCCGTCATGTGTTCCAGGATATCGGCGTGCCGAATGCGGAAGAACATCTGGTCAAAGCGCAACTTGTGTTCAAAATCGACGCGATCCGGAAAGAGCGGCCTTTGAAACAGATCGAAGTGGCCGATCTGTTGGGCATCCGCCAGCCCGACGTATCCAAGATGCTGCGCGGGGAATTCCGCCAGTTCTCCGTGGAGCGTCTTCTGCATTTTCTGGTGGCGCTCAACCAGGACGTCGTCGTAGTCTTGCGCGCCGCATGCTTGCGGGTTACTGCTTTCCTAGTGCTCGTCGAGCGAGCCTGAGTCTTTCGGGCAGTCTTCCCGGCCGTTGCGTGTGTGATCGGACGGGAAAGATTTTAATTGACCGCTGGAAGCGCATTCATTCCCTCTATGGCACCCTTACTCCGCGCCTACGTGTAGCTGCGCCATCTTCCTGGACTGCGATTTCTACAGCATTGGGAGCAGTGGGAAGGCGTTCCCGCTCGGCGTCCCAAGAAACAGGCGCTTGACCTGCGACAAGGGCATTCAACAGCCCTTCGATTCGGATCATTCGTTCTCTCAATTCCACCAGGCCGCCATTCTCTTCGGCGCCCAAGAAATACGCAGTTATCGAAGCAGCTAGAGTTGAGACTAAGCCCACGCCGCTCAGCATCAGCAGCACGGCTATCAAACGCCCAGCCAGCGAGGTTGGTGCAATATCGCCGTAACCAACGGTGGACGCCGTAACCACGGCCCACCAGACACCATCCATAAAGCCGCCCTTCACGGTCTGCGGCTCTAACAATGACAGACTCGTACCGCCTGCAACTATAATTAGGACGCTGACTCCAGCGACACGAACCACGCTGCGACGCAAGACGACTATTCGCAGGGCGTCAATCGCCCGCGCGGTCACGGTAATCAGACGGAACAGCCGTAGAAATCGTGCGAGGCGGGCGAGCCGAATCAGGCCAAAAAGCGCGGGTAGCCCTGGATAGGAAAAGATGATCACCGCGAGGTGTAAAGGGTTTCGCTTTACATAAGCACTGCGCGCCGGGCCGGCGGCCACCATCGCGACGTATTCAAGCAGAAAGATGGCCCAGACCGTCCAGTCGGCTATTTGCACCCATCGATCTGCCGGGTTGTTCTCCCCAAGTAATGTCAGGGGAATAGTAGCCACTGCACCAGCCATGACGGCGGCTTCAAGTGTGCGGACGAAATTGTTGGACAATGCCATCCTCGGTCGGCAAACGTCAGAGGGCCAATCTGTAAGTAATTTGATAGCAGCTAGCGCGATGGCTGTCTACCGGGAGGCCGCCGCCGGCACGCTGATTGTGGACCGCGCGCTAGTGTCCGCGCTCTACTTCCAGGCGGGCATGCTGCCGTGGCTGGCGTTCAGCGAGACTGCCGGGCGCGTTGGTGTCGCTGCCCGTTCACCACAGCTACCCGATCAGTTTTTCGAAGCGCGAGCCGGGGCGTACGATGGTCTGATTGCGTTCGGGGCCGGTGGAGATGCAACCCACTTCGACGCCGGTGCGGGCCTCCAGAAATGCAATGTACTGCTTGGCCTTTGCCGGCAGCTCCTCGTAGTTCGCGATGCCGAACGTCGAGGTGCTCCAGCCGGGCACAGACTCGTACACGGGTTCGATTTTGGCGATCTCCGATACCCTCGACGGCATACCGCAGACTTCCCTGCCCTCGATGCGATAGCCGACGCAGACCGGAATCTGGTCGAATTCATCCAACACGTCGAGCTTGGTCACCACGATGCTGTCAAAACCATTGATGGTCGCGGTGTAGCGTAACAGCGGCACGTCGAACCAGCCGCAACGCCGCGGACGGCCCGTGACGGCGCCGAATTCCTTGCCCCGTTGGCGGATCAGTTCACCCGCGTGGTCGAAAGCTTCGGTGGGGAAGGGCCCGCCGCCAACACGCGTGATGTACGCCTTGGAGACGCCGATCACGCCGTGAATACGCGTGGGCGCAACACCGGTGCCGGTGCACGCTCCGCCGGCGCTGGCGCTGGAGGATGTCACAAAGGGATAGGTGCCGTGATCGATGTCCAGCATGGTGCCCTGCGCGCCCTCGAACATGACGGTCTTGCCGTCGCGGATGGCGTTGTTGAGCAGCATGGAGGTGTCGCAGACCATGGGGCGAATGCGCTCGGCGAACGCCTCATACTCGGCGCGGATGGCTTTCAGGTCGAGTTCGCTATCGATGCCGAGAGCCCTGGCGATAACGACCTTCTCCTCCATCACGGAATCGTATTGCGCGCGGAAAAACTCCGTATCGAGGAGGTCGGCGATGCGGATGCCGCGGCGCGCTATCTTATCCTCGTAGCAGGGACCAATGCCGCGCGAAGTGGTGCCGATCGAGATCTTGCCCTCGCGGCCTTCCGACATCTTCTCCATCATGCGATGGGCTGGAAACAGCACATGCGCGCGGTCGCTGATGAAGAGATTGGCGGCTACCGCTACGCCCGCCGATTCGAGAGACTCGATCTCACTCAACAGGGCAGCGGGGTCGATGACCAGTCCGTTGCCGATGACCGCCTGTTTCCCGGGGCGCAGGATGCCGCTGGGGATCAGTTTGAGGACGAACTTCTTCTCACCGATGAAAACCGTATGGCCCGCATTGTGCCCGCCCTGATAGCGCGCCACAATATCGAACCGTTCCGCGAAGAGATCGACGATCTTGCCTTTACCCTCGTCGCCCCACTGTGAGCCGAGGATGATTACATTTCCCATTTTGACCAAACCTCACTAGTTTACCGCACTCGGGTGTTGGAGTCTCACGAACTTTAAGCGCGTGTGCGGCATCCGCTCTAACCGTCGCGGCGCGGATTGAGAATTTTCCGCGTTCCCCGCTTCTTTGTGGCACGGCCGCGAAACGGAAAAGCGGACCCTGTCCTCCCTGGAGACAGGCCGTCCATGATACGCTTGCTTTTAATGCAGATTTCCGAAGTATACCTGGGCCTGGGGCAGGATGCGTTTGCACAACTCATCCGAGGCATCTCCATCGGCAAGCTGAAAATCTACCAGATCTACGAGGGCTTCAAGGTTCGTGCGCACCTCACCAAGGTCAACACCGAGGCTCTCCGCAAAGCCGTGCCCAAGCTCTGGGAGCGCATTTCCGCGGGGGACGAGGATTTCGCCAAAGATCTGGCGCAGGCCATCCTCGTATCCCATCTGGACATGATTGGGGCGGTGCTCGATTTCGTCGGGGTACCCCATGAGAATGGCTTCTTCGCCAAGGACATGGACGCCAAGCCGTATTTCACGGATGGCTGGGAAGAGCGCGTACACGAGAAGTTTCGCGGCGTATACACGGAGGCGATTCTGCTTTTTTATGTGAACCACCTGCGGTGGGAACTGCTAGGCGCCACGGATGTGTACCTCCCGGTCTCCCCGAGCGCCGTTTGAGTTCGGTTCGCCGCGTGCAGAGAAAGTGTTAGAACCATGACAGTATCTGTAAGGAACCCGCCGCAGAAATACCGCGAGGATACCGTCATGCCGGTGGAAGTGCTTTCGTTATATGCAGATCCGATTTGGCCTGAGCTGGCCGGCGGCATTTTAGCGTCCGGACAGGGGTGTTGGGTTTTTATGCACCCGCCCGTGTTTTTGGGCCATAGCACCCACCGCGTTTCGTGGAATTTCCGGACCTGCAAAGTCGCCAACTCCGAGAGGTGCCTGATATGAATCATTGCGATTTCCATTATTCCCACCTACTACCCAAGAAACCTGGAATTCTCCCGTTAGAGGAGACCATGACGAAGAAGTGCCGCCGTTGCACCGCTGAATTCGTGACACGCTCGCGCATCCGGAAACGCTGCGACGCATGTCAGACCGTGGTATCCGCGGAAAAACAGAAGAAGGCTAATGAGCGGCTGAAGGCCCGCCGCGCGGCCCGCCGCATGTGCCTCCTCAAGGCGAGCTAGCTTCGTACACCGTTTCACCAAGGCGGTCTCGTATTCCAAGGGCGCCGCTGCCGGCCCGGAGCCTACCCCGGTCGCGGCTTTGATTGGCGGGCTGGTTTTTCTGCAATAGGTGTCGCGTGACGAGTTGCGCGGCGGGGCCCCAACGCCCACCGGTGCCGCGGCTGCCCGTCTGATGCGTTCAGCCCGGGACCCACGTCAAGCCCACAGTCACCAGGATCCCGCCGCACTCGGTCCGACTCACGTTCACCGCCGCCCCTTGAGCATGCGGCAGGCAACAGGGCGGCGCGACTTCCGCGGCGTCACTTCTCCAACGTAACCACGGCCTGCGCTTCCGCCGAGCGGCCCTCGCCGACCGGACCGACTTTTTCCGCCGTCTTGAACTTCACCGAAACGCGATCAAGCTCTAGTTCCAGAGTCTCGGCGAGCCGCTGGCGAATCGCCTGGCGGTAATCCTTCAGCTTGGGCCGCTCCAGAATGACGGTGGAATCCAGGTTGACGATGCGGTAGCCGCGCTGCTTGGCCAGCTCGTGGGCGTGGCGCAGAAAGACCAGGCTGTCGGAGCCCTTCCAGCGCGGGTCGGAATCGGGGAAATGCATACCGATATCGCCCAGCGCGGCCGCGCCTAGGATGGCGTCCGTGATGGCGTGGGCCAGCACATCGGCATCGGAATGGCCTTCCAGGCCGAATTCACAGGGGACCGTGACGCCGCCCAGAATCATGGTACGGCCGGCGGCAATGCGGTGTACGTCCCAGCCCAGGCCGGTCCGAATCTCGCTCAAGACTGCGCGCCCCGCGTTTCCTCGCGTAGGAACAGGTGCGCGAGTTCCATATCGGTGGGCTTGGTGATCTTGATATTGCGATCGCTGCCCGGCACCACGCTGACTTCCACATCCAGGCGCTCCACCATGCTGCTCTCGTCGGTGCCGATGAAACCGTCCTGCCGCGCCGATTCAAAGGCGCGCACCAGCAAGTCGTAGCGGAATACCTGGGGGGTCTGCGCCATCACCAGCTTTTCGCGCGGCAAGGTGGCCCGTATGCGCACGTGGGTGGTGCCGCGGATCACCTGCTTCACGGTATCCACGGCGGGCACGGCGACGATGGCGGCGCCGGTCTCGGCCGCCTCGTCAAAAACCTTGTGAATGGTCTCCAGATCGATGAAGGGACGGACCGCATCGTGAACCGCCACCAGGGTGTATTCCGGCCCCAGCGAGCGCAGCGCGTTCTCCACCGATTCCTGGCGGCTGTTACCGCCTTCCACCACGCGCACACGGCCGCTCTCGAATTCCTGCGCAAGCATTTCGCGGACCCACCCGGTATCTTCGCCGCGCACGGCGACCACGATGACACCGACGCGCTCCGACGCAGCGAACTTGCGTACCGTGTGCACCAGGACGGGCGAGCCATCCAGCAGCATGAACTGCTTGCGGCTGGTGCCGGCTTTCTCCGCGGCGCCCTTAGTCATCCGGGTGCCCAGGCCGGCCGCTGGCAATATGACGGCAACTTTCATGTGATTACGATTCTATCGTGGTTTTCTCGGCCGGGAGATTCGACATGGGTTGCGGATCGCTCTTGCGCACCGGACGGTCGTGGCGCTCCGGCGCGGCCACGGGGTGCCCGCGCTCGTCGTACTTGCCGAAGATCATCTTACCGGCGGTGGTCTGGAGCACGCTGGTCACGGAAATATCGATGGTCTTGGAGATCATCTTCTTGGCGTTATCCACCACCACCATGGTGCCGTCATCCAGGTAGGCGACACCCTGGTTATATTCCTTGCCTTCCTTGAGGATGAAGACCCGCATGGTCTCGCCGGGCAGGACGATGGGTTTCAGCGAATTGGCCAACTCGTTGATGTTGAGGACTTCGACGCCGTGCAACTGGGCCACCTTGTTCAAGTTGAAATCGTTGGTGACCACCTTGCAATCGAACACCTTGGCGAGTTCGATGAGTTTCATATCGACTTCGCGGATTTGCGGGAAATCTTCTTCCACGATCTGCACGTGGAGGTTGGCCATCTTCTGCACGCGCGCCAGAATGTCGAGCCCGCGCCGGCCGCGGTTGCGCTTCATGGAATCGGCCGAATCGGCCACCAGTTGCAACTCGCGCAGCACAAACTGGGGGACCACCAGCACGCCGTCCAGAAACCCGGTCTCGGCGATATCGGCGATACGCCCGTCGATAATCACGCTGGTGTCGAGGATCTTGTAGGACTTCTTGGAGGATTTCTCTCCGCCGAATACTCCGCCCAGCGCGGACAAGTTGAGCATGTCGCCTTTCTTAGCGCCCACGATCAGACCGATGTAGGTCATCAGAAGCAGGAGACACAACTGCAAGAAAGGCTCGGGCGATGCCTTGGCGAGCACCAGAGACATGATGAAGGCGCCCAGAATCCCCAAAACGCTGCCGCAGGCGGCGCCGATCAGCCGTTTCAGGCTGACGCGCTCCAGGCGCAGTTCGAAGAAGATAATGCATAGTCCAAAGATCGCCCCGCCGGCCGCCGCCATCCACGGCGAAGAGTGAAACGGATGTAAGGCGTAGGCCGAAAAGGTGAGAACGAGGATAAATATACCGCGAATAATGATTAGGTCGAGCACTTAGGCACCCCCCTTGGGTGAGTACAGAATCCGGAGAAGACAGCGCAACCCGGCACCATGAACCTGAGAATAAATGCGACAACCGCCGCGCCAAGAGTATACCATCGATCCCAAGCGGGGCACGCGAAAAACGGGGCGTACCCTGGTGCGAGTCCGCACGGTGAGGCACTTCAGTCCCGGAAACTGCGAAACTCGGTCTCGGCGCGTAAGACCCGTTCCGCGGCACGGCAGTTTTGCGACAGAAACGAGTTGGTCCGGCAGGGCGCGACCCTAGAGCACGGCAGTCTCGTGCAGCAACCGTCCGGAGGCGAAACGGTCGAAGCCCAGGAGATTCGTATCGATCAGATCGCTTTTGCCGTGCAGGATCAGGTCCGCCAGGATGCGGCCGGTGGCGGGGGAGTGCATCACGCCGTGGCCGCTGAATCCGTTGGCCAGGAAGAACCCCGGAACTTCCTGCACCGGTCCCAGCACCGGGTGATGGTCTGGCGTCATTTCGTAGAGTCCGGCCCAGGCGCGTTTGGGGTTGACCTGGGCCTCTTCGAGACAGGGTAAGCGTTGCACGCCGCGCGTCAGCACCTTCTCGATGAAGCCCGGGTCGAAGTTCAGCTTGAAGCCCGGCGTCTCC
>JANYAH010000178.1 GCA_025361425.1 Candidatus Solibacter sp.
CCCCCCCCCCCCCCCGCGGTGGGGTTTGTGGGAGCCGCCTTGCTGTTAGCTTTCATAGGGAGCGCTCAGGAAAAAGCAGCCGCTCCCGCTTCTCCCTCTCCGGAGAACAAGCCGGCGGAATTCGTCGGCTCGACTACCTGCCAGATGTGTCATGAGGATATCTTCAACGCCTTCCAGAAGAGCCCTCACCAACTGGTGGAAACCGATAAGAAACGCGGCTGGGATACCAAAGCCTGCGAGTCCTGCCACGGGCCGGGCAGCAAGCACGCCGAATCCACGTCCGCCGCGGATATCAAACAACCCGGCAAGTTGACGCCCGGCGAAGCCGACCGTATCTGCCTCACCTGCCATCGGAATCAGTCTACTCACAGCGGACGTCTTGATAGCAGTCATGCCAGAAATCAGGTAAGTTGCACGGCGTGCCACGCCATCCACAAGAATGGACCGCACGGCCTGGTAGCGCGCAAGCCGGCGGAGATTAACAAACAGTGCGCCGCCTGCCACACCGATGTGTGGGCCAGTTTCCAGAAACCTTATAAGCACCGCCTGCCCGAAGGCGCCATGTCTTGCGTGGATTGCCACAATCCCCACGGCAGCGCGCTGCCCCGGCAGATGCAGACGACGCGATCGAACGAACCGGGTTGCGCCAAGTGTCACGGCGATAAGGTGGGACCATTTCCCTTCGAACACTCTCCGGTGCGCCTTGAAGGCTGTAGCAGTTGTCACGAGCCGCACGGCTCGGCCAACCCCCGCATGCTGACCCGGCATGAAGTGCGCTTCGTGTGCATGGAGTGCCACTCCAACTTACCGGTGCCGAAACCCGCAGGCAACTCCACATTGGGAACGGTCGGTCCGGCGATCCATGATTTGCGCAGTCCGCGGTATCAAAACTGCACTCTCTGTCACCAGAAGGTGCATGGCTCCTATGCGAATCGGGCATTCACCAAATGAGATTCATACTGGCATTCCTCATAACCGTTGCGGTGTTTGCGCAACCGTCGGCGCCGCCAGCCAAGCCACCGGCCAAGGCGCCAGCCACGGCCGACGCTAAGGCCGAAGCAGTCGCGGCGGCGCCTGCCAAGGCGGACGACCAAGCCAAGCCGGCTGAAATGGCGGCTCCGGCCAAAGCCGATGAAAAAGCCGTAACGCCAGTGCCGTCCACCGAGCAGTGGTTCACCGGCAGTTTCGATTTCGGCTATCGCTGGGTGGGCGACGTGCGCGGCAGTGAATCCACCTATCGCAGCATCGTCAATCTGGGCGATGGCCCGAAGTTGACCGGGCTGGAATTCACCATCACCGACCCCAAACACCGCGTTTTCGACCGCATCGACGCCCGCGCCAACGCGTGGGGCGGCGACCCTTATAATACGGCGCACGTGCAGGTCACCAAGCGCGGCGTGTACGATTTGACCGGCGACTACCGCAATATTGCCTACTTCAACGCGCTGCCTTCCTTCGCCAACCCGCTGGCACCGCGCGGGTTCAATGAGCGCGCCTTCGATATCCGGCGCCGCAGCGGCTTCGTCGACCTGCAACTCTTCCCCGGCAAACACATTCTGCCGTATCTGGTGTTCGAGAGGAACTCGGGTTACGGGCATGGGGTGGAGACCTGGGTGCAAGACAGCAATAACGAATTTGCCGTCCCGCTGCTGCTTCGCGACAGCACCAATAACTACCGTGGCGGCGTGCGCTTGGAATACAACCGCTGGCATGTCACCCTGGAGCAAGGCGGGACCACTTATAAGGATGACGACCAGGCCAGCTTCAACGGCTCTAACTACGGCGACCGCACCACGCCGATTCTGGGCGGCACCCTGGTACTCAACACCCTGCGTCAAACCTACGGAATCCGCGGCACCAGCTTGTACAGCAAGGTCCTGGCGACGGCCAGTCCTTTTTCATGGCTGGACCTGTACGGCCAGTATCTGTACAGCAAACCCACGACGGACGCGCGATACTTCGATATCGCCAACGGTAACTTTGCACTGCTCAGCTCATTGCTGTTGTACAGCGGGCAATACAGTTTGGGGACGAGCGCGGCAAACGCGCCGCACCATCTGGCAAACGCGGGGCTCGAAATCCGGCCCTTCCGGCGCCTGCGTATCGTCGATTCGTTTACCACCAATCGGTACAACGGCACGGGCGTCGGCGCACTCACCCAGCAGTTGCTGCTTTCGCCGGGCGCGACATTCCCCGCGCTGGTTTCGGCGTTGGGTACCCAGCAGGTGGTGAATTACAATCAGCAGCAGGTGGAAGCCATCCTGGATGTGACGTCCAAAATCACACTGCGCGGCGGCTACCGCTATGTGTGGGGCGACGCCACCGTCCTGGCTGGCACTTTGGACCAGAGTGGTCCGCTGGCTTCGCGCGAATTGAAGCGCCATGTGGGGCTCGCGGGATTGACCATTCGTCCCTGGCAGAAGCTTTCCTTGAATCTGGATTATGAAGCGGCTTCGACCGACCAGGACTATTTCCGCACCAGCCTGTACAACTACCATAAGGTGCGGGCGCGGGCCCGCTATCAGGCCGCGTCGTCGCTCTGGTTCCAGGCGAACTTCTCCCTTCTCGACAACCAGAACCCCTCGGCCGGCATCCAGTACGATTTCCGCAGCCGGGACAATTCGCTGGCCGCCTTCTGGACGCCCAACGGCGGCAAGCGCATCAGCGTCATGGCGGAGTATGACCGCTCTACGATGTACTCCAGCATCAACTACCTGCTGCTGCCATTCTACGCTCCTTCGGTCTCGGTCTACCGCGAAAACGCGCACACCGCGACTTCCTCAATCGATATCGTGCTGCCCGCGGTGGCGGGGGTGGCGGCCCGGCTCTCCGCCGGCGGATCGCTTTTCATCTCCGCCGGTTCGCGCTCCTCGCGCTACTACCAGCCGCTGGGACGCCTTTCCATCCCCCTCCAGAAGCACGTACAATGGAACACCGAGTGGCGATGGTACGGGTTCGGCGAGCAGTTGTACATGTA
>JANYAH010000206.1 GCA_025361425.1 Candidatus Solibacter sp.
CTTTTACGCCCTTTTCAATCTGGAGCCGCAGGGCGACCACACCATCTGCATCTGCCGTGGGACCGCCTGCCATACGCGCGGGTCGCGCAGCCTGTTGCAGCGACTGCGCCTGGAACTCGGTCTTCCCGAGGAGAGCGAGGACGGCGCGGACAAGCTCTGCATGACCACGCCCGACCGCAAATACTCCTTGCGCACGGTGGCCTGCTTTGGCCAGTGCGCGCTGGCCCCCGTCGTGGAAGTGGACCACGCCATTTTCGGACACATGAACGAGCAGACGCTGCACCGTGAAGTGGAGCACCTGACAAAGGAGAAGAAGAAGTGACCCGTATTCAGGATTTCGGCTCGTTCAATGCGGTGCGTGAAGCCGGCATGGGGAAACTGCTCCCCGCGCGGCCGCGCATCGGCGTGGGCATGGGGACGTGCGGCAAAGGCAACGGCGCCGAGGGCGTGTATCATGCGTTCGCCGAAGCCATCAGCCAGCAGGGCCGCGACGTGCGCCTGGCCTCGGTGGGGTGCTTCGGTTTCTGCGCGCAGGAACCGCTGGTCAACGTGCGCATTCCCGGCCGCCCGCTGGTGATTTTGCGCCGCGTGCAGGCGAGCGACGTTCCGCGCATCCTGGACGATCTGGCGGCGGGCTCGATTACCGAAGGCCTCGCTCTCTGCAAGATCGAGGAGTGGGACCATCTGACCGCGCGCATCGTCTACGGGCAGGGTTATCCCAACATCCCCTCCTGGCAGAGCATTCCGTTCTTCAAACCGCAGAAGAAGATCGTGCTGCGCAATTGCGGCTTGATCTCGCCGGACGATATCGAGGAGTACATCGCCATCGGAGGTTACCAGGCGCTCTACAAAGTGCTGATCGACGCCAATCCGGAGGTGGTGATCGAGCAGATCAAGGCGGCCAAACTGCGCGGGCGCGGGGGCGCGGGTTTCCTGACGGGCCTGAAGTGGGAATTCCTACGCAAAGCCGTGTCCGACGAGAAGTACGTAGTCTGCAATGCCGACGAAGGCGACCCGGGCGCTTACATGAACCGCAACGAGATCGAAAGCGATCCGCACTCGCTGCTGGAAGGCATGATCATCGGCGCCTACGTGATGGGCGCCGCCGAGGGCATCGTCTATATCCGCGCCGAGTATCCGCTGGCGGTGCACCGGCTGACACGCGCCATCGAACAGGCGAGGCAATCCGGCATCCTAGGCGACAACTGCCTGGGACGCGGTTTCCGCTTCGATATCCGGCTGGTGGAAGGGGCGGGCGCGTTCGTCTGCGGGGAAGAGACGGCGCTGATCGCGTCGCTGGAAGGCTACGCGGGACGCCCGCGGCCGCGGCCGCCGTTCCCGGCGCAGAAAGGACTTTACGACAAGCCCACGAACATCAACAACGTGGAGACCTGGTACAACATCGCGCCCATCGTGTCGAAAGGGCCGGCCTGGTTCAGCGAAATCGGCAGTACCAAGAGTGCCGGCACGAAGGTGTTCTCGCTGGTCGGCAAGATCAACAACACGGGCCTGGTGGAAATGCCGCTGGGCACGCCGCTGAAGACGTTCATCTACGACGTGGGCGAAGGCTGCGGCGATGGCAAGCACGTCAAGGCCGTACAGACCGGCGGCCCCTCGGGCGGATGCATCCCGCAGGAGATGTTCGATACTCCGGTGGACTATGAGACGCTGGCGCAACTCGGCTCCATCATGGGATCGGGCGGCATGGTGGTGATGGATGAAGACAACTGCATGGTGGATGTGTCGCGCTACTTCATCGAATTCACCCACTCGGAATCCTGCGGCAAGTGCATACCGTGCCGCGTGGGGCTGGACAAATCGCTGCGCATTCTGAATGCGTTCACGCGCGGGCGCGCCACCGAAGCCGATCTCGACCGGCTGGACGAGATGGGGCGGATGATCCGCGACACCTCGCTCTGCGGCCTGGGACAGACGGCGCCCAACCCGCTATTGACCACCATGCGTCATTTCCGCCACGAGTTCCTGGACCACATTCGCGCCAAACGTTGCCGCGCGGGCGTGTGCGACGACCTGGCGTTGTCGCCGTGCGAAAACAGTTGCCCGCTGCACATGAATATCCCGCGCTTCCTGCAGCTCTATAAGGAAGGCCGCATTGAGGATGCGTTCGAAGCGGTGGTGATGGATAACCCGCTGCCGGGGTCCACGGGCCGGGTTTGCCAGCACCCCTGCGATAACCGCTGCCGGCGGCGCACACTGGATTCGGCGGTCAACATGCGCGAGGTACACCGCACCATCGCCGACTCCATCTACCAAACGGACCGCTTCGACGCGCTGGCGGCGCGCATTGTGGCGCGCAAACTGCCGCCCACAGATCGCAAAGTGGCGGTAGTGGGCGCCGGCCCCACGGGGCTGGCCGCGGCCTTCTACCTGGCGCTGCTGGGCCACGAGGTCACGGTCTAC
>JANYAH010000220.1 GCA_025361425.1 Candidatus Solibacter sp.
CGCTCCACGGTGGCACGATGCCAGGCTGCAATGGCCTCCGCGGAGGCAACGTCCGCCACCGACCACATCACCTGCGCGCCGGTGTGTTCCGCGATCTGCGCGGCGGCGGCGGAAATAGTCTCCTGCTTGCGGGCGGCGATGCAGACCTGCGCGCCTTCGGCTGCCAGCGCTTTGGCAATGGCAAAACCCAGCCCCTGGCTGGCGGCCGCTACCATGGCGACCTTCCCTTTGATTCCGAAATCCATGGTGTCAGTGTAACGTACGCACCTGTGGGACCCCGCCGCGCTACCAGCGCAGTTCGGCGGGCGTGAAAGTGATGTCGCGATCGAGGATCATGTCCATCGTCGTGCCTTGGCGGAGGATGGCATCCGGGCCCTTCTTGAGGAGGATCGAGGCCAGGCCAGCTGCCGCGCCCGCGGCGCCACCGATGCCGACGCCTTTCATGACATTGCCCGACGCCGCTCCAATCAGTCCGCCCAGCGAGGCGCCCATGACTGTGGTGCCGGCCACTCGCCCCACGTCGTGCCCGGTATCCCGATCGCCGGAGACTTTGCCCTCCGCCCGGTCCACGGACGTGCCCTCCGCCGAACCCAGGCGTGACCGGAAATCGCGAGTCGCGCCGTTGGGCAGGGTGAGCGAATCGAAACGGATAAACAATTCGCCCTTGCCTTTGGTGCGGCCGGGCGGCTTGCTGATGGTGACCGTTCCGTTGACAAAACTGCCGCGCGGAATCACGATCCGTCCATTGGCCGCCACAGGGTAGATGGTCTCCAGGTAAATCCGATCGCCTTCTTTCGAGTGCTTGGTATCCACCGTATTGCGCAGCGCGAGCGCAATGTGGGTACCGGCCGGAACCGTCACGTCAGGCTGCGCGGCGCGCGTAGCCTGCGGCTCGGGGCGAATCAGGATGGGCCGCGGCACGTCCGCTTTAACCGGCAGAGGCGGCACCGGGGCAACTGGCGCCGTCCAGCCTTCGCCGCGGTACACCAGGACGCCCTCGGACTGCTGCGTGCCGCGGACCACCTGTCGCGTGATGGTCAGGGTCGCATGGTCCTGTGACAGTTTCCAGCGGTCCATGACGGTGTAATCGCGCGGGCCCGAGACCAGCGTATTAATGAGCAGGGCGGCGCCTTCCCATTTCACCGCGCTGCTGTGAGTTGTGTCGCCGACGCTGTATTTGGTCTCGCTGCCATCCAGCGCATAATTGGCGTTGGTGGAGCAGTGGATGGCGGCTTCCTGTTGCACGATGGTGAGCGCCGGTGCAACCGTCATGTCCAGGGCCTGAAGGCGGCTGCTGCCCGCGTCCAGCGTCCATTTGCCCGAAAAATCGCGATCCGGATTAGCGGCGGATACAGGGGCAGCCAGGAAGAAAGTAAGTAGCCATGCGGCTGCGAAACCTCCGTGGCGGGTCATCCATTCGCATCATAGCAGCACGCGGAATGCAAGAGGGCCGCATCCCTGTTATCCTAACGCCGAGGACGAAAAGGACAAAGATGTCAACTTCATCGCGCAGGACCTTTCTCGCGGCCGGGGCCGCATTGTCCCTGGGCCGGGTGCTCGGCGCCAATGACAAAATCAACATCGGCATCGTGGGCATCGGCGGACGCGGCAACGATCACATCAAGACTTACGCCACTCTGCCGGACGCGCGCATCGTGGCGCTGTGCGACGTCAACCAGGCCGCGCTTGAAACCGGCCAAGCCAACGTCAAGAAGTTGACCGGGGCACAGCCCAAGGGCTACGACGATATGCGCAAGCTCTTCGCGGACAAGGATGTCGACGCGGTCTCCATCACTACCCCCAACCACTGGCATGCGCTCTCCACCATCTGGGCCTGCCAGGCGGGCAAGGATGTCTATTGCGAAAAGCCCGCCTGCTATAACGTCTACGAAGGCGAGCGCATGATCGAAGTGGCGCGCAAGACCGGCCGTATGGTGCAGATCGGGTCGCAAAGCCGCAGCCTGGCATACAAAATGAAGGCTATTCAACTGCTGAACGAAGGCGTCATCGGCAAGGTCTACATGGCCAAGGGCCTCTGCTTCAAACGCCGCCCCTCCATCAAACACGTGGAGGATTCGCCCGTCCCGGCCGGCGTGAACTGGGACATGTTTTTGGGTCCCGCCCCCATGCGCCCCTTCAATGCACTGCGTTTCAAGTACAACTGGCACTGGTTTTGGGACACCGGCAACGGCGACATCGGCAATCAGGGTGTGCATGAAATGGATATCGCACGATGGGGCCTGGGCGAAGTCATGTGGCCCAAAAGCGTGGTCTCTACCGGTGGCAAGTACGTGTATATCGACGATCAGGAAACTCCCAATACCCAGTTCGTCTCCTTCGATTACGGCGACAAGGAGTTGCAGTTCGAAGTCCGCGGCCTCAATACCGGCGGCGAGGGCAATATCGCCAAGGGCGGCGGCAACTACGTGGGCAATCTCTTCTATGGCGCCGATGGCTGGATGAACGTGGACGGCAACGGTTTCAAGGTCTACAAGGGCGACCAGGAAGATCTGGCGATGGAAGTGAAGAAAGATCCGGGCGGCGATACACCGCAACACATGGCGAACTTCCTGGCCGGCTGCCGCTCGCGCAATTTCAAGGATCTGCACGCCGATGTGGCCATCGGGGTGATGAGCGCCGACCTGTGCCACCTGGCCAACGCCAGCTATCGCGTGGGCCGGAAGCTTGCCGTGGACGCCGCCAAGGGCCGTTTTAGCGGCGAGGGCGCTACCGAAGGCAATCAATTGCTCACGCGCAGCAAGTACCGAGCCCCCTATATCGTGTGAACCGTGAGTGGTTGCGGACGTTGGCGGGAGGGAGCGGTCAGTGAAGGCGGAGCAGTGCGGGCAAAGCCGAAGGCGCCTGCGGAGATGCGGCTGCCAACCAGTATTCGCGACTACTGCTTCTTGGCGGCCGACAAGCGCGTGAGTTCGCCGTCGATCACGGGCTTGATGGCGTCTGGCGCCAGGTCGCCGTTGTACTTTTGGCCGTTGAGGAACAACGTCGGGGTGCCTTCCACGCCGGCCTTGTCACCGTCGGCCTGATCTCGCAATACGTCCTTGTGGATGGCTTCCGAATCCAGGTCCGCGGCGAAGCGTTTCATGTCCAGGCCGATCTCTTTCGCCCATGCCAGAATTGACTGGCGGGACAGCTTCGGACGATTGGCGAACATCACGTTGTGCATTGGCCAGAATTTGCCTTGCCGATGCGCCGCCAGCGATGCCGCCGCCGAAATGGCGGCTGCGGGATGCGACTCCAGTGGGTATTGCTTAAAGATCAGCCTTACGTCGTTGGGGTAGGCATTGAGCGTGGCGTTGATCTGCGCCACGGCCTTGGAACAATAGGGGCACTGGAAGTCGGAGAATTCCACCAGTGTGACGCGCGCGTTAGCCGGACCCATCACGGGCGAACCGAGGGTGGGAATCGGCACCGGAGCATCGAGCAGTTTGGGTGCTGGCCGCGAACCGAACTTTGACGCCTTCGATTCCTCGCTTGCCGCAATTTCCGTCTTGCCAGCCTTGATGGCGCCGACGGTTACCAAAGCCAGCCCACGGCTGAAGGAGCAGTTCGGGTCTTTCACGCGGCATTCCGCCACCTTCATGCCGCACCCGCAGGAGCAATCCTGCGTACGTAACGCCCTGAGGGCGAGCGCCTTCCTGGCAGGGGTCAGTCCGCTGAAATCCACCCCTGCCAGGTTGGCTACGGTCTGCCACTCCTGCGCCAGCAGGAGCATCGCCCCGCCCAGAGCCAGCCCCACGACCCACTTGGACCTCGACGTTAGAGAACGCATCTCTCCATTGTAGTGGGGCAGGCTCTGGCGGCGCGCTACGCTACGCGGCCGCGGGTTAGGAACGCGATCAGCCAGACAACTAAGAAAACGAAGAACAGCACCTTGGCGATTCCAACAGCCGCTCCCGCCAGGCCGCCGAAACCCAGGACAGCGGCGATCAGGGCGAAAACCAGAAACATCAGCGACCAATGCAGCATTTACAGCCTCCCGGTGCCACCTGTGCACCGCTGGGGTAAAGAGCAATGTGCTCGCCACTGTACGAATAGTTACCCGTGCTTCCACGGAACAAGCGAGGCACTGGGCGCGTATCCTTTCCCGGAGGACCAATGAAATCCAGAAATTTGCTGCTCGCGCCGGCGCTGCTAGCTCTGACCGGGTGCGTGATTGAAGGCAGTCACGCGGGACCGGTCCAATACTCCTCGGAGAGCGTGGAAATGGACGAGTCCGAGGTGGTGCGTGTCAACCTACGCATGGGGGCGGGGGAATTGCGCGTCACTGACGGCACAGTGAAATTACTGCGCGCCGATTTTGCCTATAGCGTTCCTTCCTGGAAGCCGGAGGTGCGGTACAGCCGCTCCGGCAGGCAGGCGGCCTTGACCATCGAACAGCCGGGTACGAACCACACCACACTCGGCAACATGAAATACACCTGGGATCTGCAACTGAACAAGAAGACCCCGGTGGACCTTGTCCTCAACTTCGGCGCCGGCCAGGCGCGGCTCGATCTGGGAAGTCTAGACCTGCGCGGCGTGGAATTAAGCATGGGGGTGGGCCAACTGGATGTGGATCTGCGCGGCGCGCCCAGGCACAGCTACAACGTCAACATCCATGGCGGCATCGGAGAAGCCACGGTTCGCCTTTCGGCGGATGCGGGGATTTATGCCGAAGCGCGCGGCGGCATCGGCAGCATCCAGGTCCGCGGGCTGCAGCGGGAGGACGGACACTGGGTCAGCCCGTCTTACGACCGCGCCGGGAATAAGATCCGGATCGAGATCCAGGGCGGAATCGGGCAGATCAACGTGATTGCCGATTGACATGGGATAGACCACCGCCTTTAGTGGAATGGCAACCCGCGGGCGCCAGGCTTCAGTTTCAGGCGGCCCTCCCGGCAAAGTACCCTCGAAAGGTGTCGACTACCCCCACCGCGCCCCGCGCCCGATTCCGCAGCCAGCGGATCGCCCGATTTACTGAATCCGTGATTCGCGAGATGACCCGCCTCGCGGTGCGTCATGGGGCCATCAATCTGGCGCAGGGTTTCCCCGATTTTCCCGCGCCCGCCGCGCTGAAGAACGCCGCGGCCGAGGCCATTGACGCCGACATCAATCAGTACGCCATCACCTGGGGCGCCAAGCCCTTTCGCGACGCCATTGCCGCCAAGTATCAGCGCACTTATGGCGTGGAGTTCGACACGGAGCGCGAAATCACGGTGTGCTGCGGCGCTACCGAAGGCATGATCGCGAGCCTGTTGGCGGTGCTGGACCCGGGCGACGAGGTAGTTTTGTTTGAGCCCTTCTATGAAAACTACGGTCCCGACACCCAGCTTTGCGGCGCCACCTCGCGTTACGTGAAGCTGCGGGCGCCGGACTGGAGCTTCGACCGCGACGAACTGCGCGGCGCCTTTACGGGGCGCACCAAGGCCATCATTCTCAACTCACCCAATAACCCGACCGGTAAGGTTTTCTCCAGAGAGGAATTAAGGTACATCGCAGAACTTTGTCAGGAGTTTGATTGTCTGGCAATTACCGATGAGATTTACGAGCACATTCTTTACGACGGTACTATACATACCCCTATCATGTCGCTTCCGGGCATGCGGGACCGAACCATCCTGGTCAATAGTATGAGTAAGACCTATTCCGTGACCGGGTGGCGAGTGGGGTGGGTGCTTGCGACGCCCGACCTGACCGACTCGATTCGGAAGGTCCACGATCTTCTCACCGTGGGCGCGGCCGCTCCGCTGCAGCAGGCGGGGGTGCTGGCTCTGTGCCTACCGGACGACTACTACGACCGGCTCTCCACGGAGTACGCCGCGCGCCGGGACCACCTGGTCACCAGCCTGCAAGGTGCGGGATTCAAATGCTTTATTCCGCAGGGTGCATATTACGTGATGACCGATATCTCGGCTTTCGGCTTTGCCGACGACAGTTCCTTCGTGCGTCATTTGATCAGCCACGTGGGAGTGGCGGCGGTCCCCGGGTCGAGTTTTTTTTGCCCATTCGGGGGGCGACAGTCAATATGTTCGCTTTTGTTTTTGCAAAAAACATGAGACTCTGGAGTTGGCACGGCACCAATTGTCAAAGCTCAAGTAGTACAAGCAGTAATAGTACGCGTGCGGCATGCGATTGCGCCGCGCGGGAGAAAGCCAATGCTTCCAGAGTTCTTACTGACGGAAACAACGGTCCGCGAAGCGGGGACTGGTCCCGAAATCGCCCTGGGCGAACAACAGGGCGGGACGCTGGTTCTCACTCTCGGCATTACGCGGATCATCGAACAGGAAAGCATCGATCTCTCCATCTGGGGCTCTGCCGACGGCACAGATTGGGGGAGCAAACCGGTGGCCACGTTCCCGCAGAAATTCTACTGCGGGACTTACCAGATAATTGCCGATCTTTCGGACCACGCCGACGTCAAGTTTCTACGCGTAAAGTGGGCGCTCAACCGTTGGGGCAAAGGCGACCCTAAACCGTTGTTCAGCATCTATCTTTTCGCCCAAGCCTTGCGGCAGGAACTACGCGCCGCGGGTGCAGCCTGACGCCGCCAGCCTGCTATCCTTGGGTCACACGCACTCTGCCGTTATGATCACGCGCGAAGCAGCCCTGGATCTGTTCCAATCCGACGACCTCATCGGGATTGGCATGGAAGCCGACCGCATCCGGCGCCACTGGCACCCGGAAGGCGTGGTCAGCTACATTGTAGACCGCAACATCAACTACACGAACTTCTGCACGGAGTACTGTAGCTTTTGCGCCTTTTATCGCGCGCCCGGTTCCGCTGAAGGCTACATCCTGTCCAAGGAAGCGATCTATCAGAAGATTCAGGAAACACTGGACTTGGGCGGCACCGGCGTGCTCATGCAGGGCGGGTTGCACCCCGATCTTAAGATCGAGTGGTATGAAGACCTGTTTAGCAGCATCAAGGCCCGGTACGCGATTCACCTGCATTGCCTTTCCGCTCCGGAAGTGACCAACATTGCCGAGGTCAGCGGGTTGAGCCTGCGCGACACCATCGCGCGGCTGCGCGATTCCGGATTAGATTCGATTCCGGGTGGCGGCGCCGAAATTCTGGATGACGCCGTGCGCCACCGGATCAGCCGCCTCAAGTGCGGCACCCAGGACTGGCTGGACGTCCATCGTACGGCTCACCAGTTGGGCATGCGCACCACCGCCACCATGATGTTCGGCTGCGGCGAAACTCTTGAACAGCGCATGAACCACCTGGAACTGGTGCGCAATCTTCAGGAAGAGACCGGTGGATTTACCGCCTTCATCCCCTGGACGTTCCAGCGGGAGAACACCTCGCTCGGCCGCTTCGTGAAGGAAGAAGCTACCGCGGTGGAATACCTGCAAACCCTGGCGATCAGCCGCATCTATCTTGACAACTTCGAGAATGTGCAAGCCAGTTGGGTGACGCAAGGGCTGAAGACCTGCCAGATGGGCCTGCGCTTCGGCGGTAACGACGTGGGCAGCATCATGATCGAAGAGAACGTGGTTTCCGCCGCCGGTGCCCATCACCAGGCCAGTGAAGAGGAACTGCGGCGCATCATCCGCGATGCCGGCTTCGTTCCCAAGCAGCGCGATACGCTGTATCGCACCTATTTTTTGCATTAAAACAAGCCTTGCGGCGCGCCGCGGAGCCGCCTGGCGCCATCCGATTTCGGGCGGCATTCTACGAATCTGGCATGGGGGGGCTTGACAAGAGCTTGCGCAACGGTAGAATAAGCTTCATCTAAGCGTTGTTATGCAAACCGCTTGTGAGCACTCTCGCACCAAGATTATCGCCCGCAGAGACGGGGTGGATTACATTGAATGTCTCGATTGCCGTGAGATCTTCGAAGCTGAAGATCTTGAACCGCTGAAAGTTGAGGATGAGGAAGAATGACCCTGCCATGCGCTAGCATGGAAAGACATGCACGATCTGACCTTTTTCAGGAGCAATTTCGAGCGAATTGCGGAACGGCTCGCGACGCGCAGCGGCGCGATCGATCTGGAAGGGTTCCGCGACCTGGACGTGAAGCGCCGGGCGGCCATTTCCCAGTCTGAGCAACTGAAAGCGCGCAAGAACCAGGAGAGCGTCGAGATCGGCAAACTCAAGCGCGAAGGCACCGACACCACGGAGCGGCAGAAGGAAGTGCGCGCCATCGCGGAGCAGATCGCCGCGCTTGATGAAGAGCTAAAGACCGTGGAACAGCAGTTCCAGGAACTGCTCGCGGGCATCCCCAATATCCCGCACGAATCCGTTCCGGTGGGCCACTCCGCCGACGACAACGTGGAAGTGCGCCGCTCTGGCGCGCCTCCGCAATTCGACTTTGAGCCCAAGGCCCACTGGGATCTCGGCCCCGAACTCGGCATCCTCGATTTCGCCCGCGCCGTTAAGATCACCGGCGCGCGCTTCGCGCTCTACTGGGGAATGGGCGCCAGGCTGGAGCGGGCGCTGGTAAACTTCTTCCTCGACGTGCATACCCGGGAACACGGCTACACCGAAGTGCTGCCGCCCTTCCTGGTGAATTCCGCCAGCCTCTATGGGACCGGCCAGCTTCCCAAATTCGCCGGCGACCTGTTCAAGTGCGAGGGCACCGATTTCTGGCTGATCCCCACCGCCGAAGTCCCGGTCACCAACATTTATCGCGACGAGACGCTGGAGGCGGAGCAGTTGCCCATCAAGCTGTGCGCTTACACGCCGTGTTTCCGCAGCGAGGCCGGCAGCTACGGCCGCGACGTCCGGGGCATCATCCGGCAGCACCAGTTCCAAAAGGTGGAACTGGTAAAGTTCACCCGCCCGGAGCAGAGCTACGAGGAACTGGAGAAGCTGACCGCCGACGCCGAGGACATTCTGCAACGGCTGGGTCTGCCCTTCCGCACGGTGGTGCTGTGTACCGGCGACATGGGCGCGAGTTCGGCAAAGACGTACGACATTGAAGTCTGGCTGCCGGGGCAGAACGGGTACAAGGAAATCTCATCCTGCTCAAACTTCGAAGGGTTCCAGGCCCGGCGCGCGGGCATTCGTTACAAGACCGGCAAGAAGGCGGAGTTCGTACACACCATCAACGGCAGCGGTCTGGCCGCAGGGCGCACGTGGGTGGCGATTATTGAAAACTACCAGCAGAAGGATGGCAGCGTGGTCATCCCCGAAGTCCTGCGCCCCTATATGGGCGAGGAAGTGATCCGGCCGAGATCGCTATAGGCGCACCGCGCCGGGTCGCAACTGTATTGCGTTCTGGGGGCTGCGAGATAACTCCCGCTGCCGAATCGCGTTGCGGGGTTGAGCTTTCCATCCCAGTCATAGATAGTTTTTTCTGGACTCCCCTGGCGAAAACTGCTAATCTCCCGACAATGGCGCTGTTGAAGGGGCCTATGAATATTTTGCATGACGAACTGAAACGTGACCTGATCCATCGCGGGTTTTCGCGCCGCAGCTTCGGCCGGATCGCCGCCATGATCACTGCCGGAGCGACGCTTCCGTTTTATAACGAGCCCGCCCTGGCACAGCTTTCCAAAATCAACGCGCCCCCCGACGCCGTGCTTCTCAATGCCAATGAGAACCCGCTGGGACCGTGTAAGGAGGCGCGTGAAGCTGCTGCCAGGATGATTGAACATGGCGGACGCTACCGCTATAGCGAAGCCGACCGGGTGCAACAACTCCTCTCTGAGCAGGAGGGCGTGAAGCTGGACTACGTGCGGGTCTACGCTGGTTCCAGCGCTCCCTTGCACCAGGCCGTTTTGGCGTTTACGTCGCCCCAGCGGCCGTTCGTCATGGCGGACCCCGGTTATGAATCCGGAGCCGGCGCGGCCGCATTTATTGGCGCGGAGACCATCCGCGTCCCGCTGATGAAGGACGCTGCCTATGCCCACGACGTGAAAGGGATGGCTGCGGCCAGCCCCACGGCCGGCCTCATCTACATCTGTAATCCGAACAACCCCACCGGCACGTTGACTGCGAAATCCGATATCGAGTGGTTGGTGGCCAACAAGCCGGCGGGCAGCGTGGTGATGATTGACGAGGCCTATACGCACATCGCCGGAGCTCCCTTTCACACCGGCCTGGTGGCGGCCGACAAGGACGTGATCGTGCTGCGCACGTTCTCCAAGATCTACGGCATGGCGGGCCTGCGGGCGGGCGCCGCCATCGCACGTCCGGACCTGCTCAGGAAACTGGGCGGGTTCAGCGCCGGCATGATGCCGATCACGGGCATGGCCGCCGCCAGCGCGAGTCTGGAGGCGAAGTATGTAATTGCAGAGCGGCGCAAGTATATCGGCGATGTTCGTGAAGGTACGTACAGCTTCCTGGAAAAGCACAATTTCACTTATGTGCCGGGCAAATCGAACTGCTTCATGATTGATGTGAAGCGCCCGGCGCGGGAAATCATCAGCGCACTGCAAGGCGAAAAGATCTATGTCGGGCGCATCTGGCCGAGCTGGCCCACGCATCTGCGCGTCACGGTGGGCACCGCCGAAGAGATGAAGAAATTCCAGGACGCCTTCCGTAAGGTGATGGCGTAATCTTTCGCGCCCTAAAATGCGCCGGCCCCTCCCGTTGGTGAGAGGGACCGGTGCACGCTAGGTTTCGCGGGCGTGTTAGGAGTGAGCGACCACGGCCGAGTGGGTAGCTTCTTCGCTTTTGTCGGCAATACCTGCACCTTCGAGCTGTTCGTTGATAAACCAGACCTGCAACTCGTTCAGGCGAACAACGTCGCCGATCAGAAGGTCATTGGTCCCATCGTCGCCTTCCTCGGCCGCGGCGTGGGCAGCCTCGCGAGCGGCGGCGATGATGATCTCGTGAGCCTGCAACAAACGGAACAATTGAACGGTATGGTCTTCGCGGCCCCTAGGCGGGCGAACAATGCGCGTGGTTTCGGCAACATCGGGAGCCATGGCGATGGCAACTCCGCCGAGGGTCTGAATGCGTTCGGCCAACGTGTCGACCAATTCAGCCTGCTCGCCGTGATGCTTGTCGAAGAGCAGATGGAGTTGGTAAAAAATGGCGCCTGAGACCTGCCAGTGGTGCTTCTTGTACAGATCGCGCAAGGTCATGGTGTCGGCCAGGAGCTGATTGAGCCCGTTGGCGCTGGCTAGGCGAACCTTATGACTGAGCGATAAGGGGCGGTTTGCCACGGTTCCATACTTCTGGATTTCAGTCTCTTGCCCGTTGAGGGGCGACTTTTTGGAAGTGAGATTCTGTTTCATGGTTCTCCTGGTTTTTTACTGGCATGCCTTGGGCCGTTGGACATCCGGTCACGTTTTTCCCAAGACGGAGCATTGGCAGGCTAAGTGCTACCAAAATCGCATGAAGACGCAAGATGATGATGAAAGGCGAACGTACAGCACCCCAGTGCTCAAAAAGAAGGGACTGGGCCCCGGATCAGCGGGCCAGTCTGGAGATACGCAGGGATTGTCGGACGTCGCGGAAGCAGGCACGCAGAGCGTCGAAGAGCTCGTCGAGGAAGGGCAATTCTTCGAGGCCGATGCGATCGGCGGCGTAGAGGATGCACCGGACGCGGACGTGGCGGAAGTTCACACCAAAGAAGTCCCGGAGGACGATGTGCCTGGCGAGTATCGTGGGGAAGAGTAGGTTGCGGGTGCGATTGGTGGCTGACGGGCGCTAGTGGTCCCGCTCAGTAATCAGGTCGGTAACGGCGAGCAACGCGCGCTGGTAAGGGGACTCGGGGAATTCGCCGATGGTCTGGCGGGCTTTATCGGTGAAAGTTTGCGCGCGCTCTTTTACCCGCTCGATGCCCTGGTACTTTTCGAGCAGGGCCAGAATGCGTTTGAACGGGACGCGCTCATAGCTGCGGTCGCGGAGAATGGTCTCTACCAGGGCGCGCTCTTCGGCGGTGGCCCGTTCCAGGGCGTACACCAGGGGGAGCGTGACTTTGCCTTCGCGGAGATCGCCGCCCACGGGTTTACCGAGGGTTTTCTCACGGGCGGTGAAATCGAGGACGTCGTCCACCAGTTGGAAGGCCATGCCCAGATTCCAGGCGTAGTCGCCAAGTTTTTCCAAGGTACGCGGATCGGCGTGTCCCGCCAAGCCACCCAGGCGGGCGCAGACGCTGAACAGGCAGGCGGTCTTGCGGTCCACCAGTTCCATGCAATCGGCTTCGGTGACGTTGAGTCGGCCGATGCGCTCCAATTGCAGAAGCTCGCCTTCCACCATGATCTGAGTAAGGCCGATCAAGAGGTCCAGCATGTCGAAACTGCGTTCGCGCAGCGCGATCTGGAAGGCCTGCATGTACATCCAGTCGCCGGCCAGCACGCAGGTGTGGTTGCCCCAGCGCACATTGGTGGAAGGACGTCCGCGGCGGGTCTCGGCGGTATCGATAACGTCGTCGTGGATCAGGGTTGCGGCGTGGATCAGTTCGACGACGGCCCCTAACTGGACGGCCGAGGATCCGCCGTTGCCCACCAGTTTGGCGGAGAGCAACAGCAGGGCGGGGCGCAGGCGTTTGCCGCCGGCCGATTGCAGGTACTGCCCAATGGCGGTGACGGCGTCGACAGACGCCACAGATTCGGCGGTGATCTTTGTTTCCACCTGTTGCAGGTCGTCCTGGATCAGGTCGAAAATTTCCCGAGCTGTCAGCGCCTGTCCCAGCTTGCCTAAATTCATGTAAGTTAACCAGTTTAACTGCTACCGCTCCGCGCGCGCAAACACAGGTCGCGGAAATTACGAGTGGTACATTCGGCGATGGCCTCCGGCGAGACGCCGCGCACCTCCGCCAGACGGCGCACGGTATCCACCACGAAGGCCGGTTCGTTACGTTTTCCGCGATGCGGCACGGGGGCTAGATAAGGGCAATCGGTCTCAACCAGAAGACGGTCTTGCGGCGTGATCTTCGCGGCTTGGCGCAGGGATTCGGCTTTGGGGAAGGTGAGGACGCCGCCGAAACTTAAATGAAAACCCAGGTCTAGGGCCTGGCGGGCCTGCGCGGTGTCGCCGGTGAAGCAGTGCATGATGCCGCCGTGGGGCAGGGAAGGCATGAGTGCCAGGGTGTCTTCCCAGGCTTCGCGGGTGTGGATCACGATGGGCGTGTGGAATTCGGCGGCGATTTCCAACTGGCGCTCAAACACGGAGCGCTGCACATCGCGCGGAGAGAAATCGTAGTGGTAGTCCAGGCCGATCTCGCCGATGGCCAACACTTTCGGATGGCTGGCCAGATCGCGCAAGCGCGCGAAGGTGTCCGGCGTGGCTTTGGCGGCGTCGTGCGGATGCACGCCGACGGTGGCGTAGATGAACGGGTAGCGCTCGGCTTGCTGGATGGCCACATCCAATTCGCCGCCGGTACCGATGGCCATCATCAGCTCCACGCCGGCGGCCAGGGCGCGCTCGATTACTTGCGCGCGATCGGGAGCGAATTTCTCGTCGTCCAGGTGACAGTGCGAATCTACCAGACTCACTTCAGGCGCGCTCCTACCGGGATGTCCTCGTGGAAGCCGGCCAGGACGGGTTTGCCGCCTTCGACCGACGCCGCCACAATCATCCCGTTGGATTCGATGCCCCTCAGCTTGCGCGGTTGCAAATTCGCTACGATGACCACTTTGCGGTGGAGCAGTTGCTCCGGGGTGTAGGCTTCGGCGATGCCGGCCACGATAGTGCGGGGTTCGGCTTCGCCGATATCCACCTTCAAGTGCATCAGCTTGTCGGAGTTCTTGACGCGCTCGGCGAACATCACCAGACCGACGCGCAGGTCCACTTTGAAGAAGTCGTCCGCGGCGATCTTTTCGCCCGCTGGCACCGCCGGCGCGGGCTTCTTGCCGAGCAGCGTGTTCTGTTCGGCGGTGACCTGTTCTTCCAGCGCCCGCATGGAAGTTACGGCTTCCTTCAAATCTATGCGCGGGAAGACGGGGGCGATTTCGCCGATCTTCTGGCCGGGTTGCAGCGTGCCCCATTCCAGAGTTTCGAAGCGGACCGCCTCAATGGATTCGGGCATGCCGAGCTGCGCCCAGATTTTGGGGGCGGATTGCGGCAAGACTGGTGCGACTAGGGCGGTCACAATGCGAAGGGCTTCGGCGGCGGTGTAGAGGGTAGTGGGCAGATTCTGTGCTGGAGTTTGAAGATCTGGTGAAATCCGCGCGAGCATCCAGGGAGCTTTTTCAACGATGAACTTGTCCACCGCGGCGATGAGCGCCCACACGGCTTCCAGGCCCTTGGAAAACTCGAAGGCCTCGAAGTACTTCTGAACCTCGGCCACGGTCTCCTTCGCCTTGGCGGCGATTCCCGGATCGCTACCTGCGGGGATTATGTCGCCGCAGTACTGATGGATCATGGTCAGGGTGCGGCTGGCGAGGTTGCCGAGGCCGTTGGCAAGGTCGGAATTGTAGCGGCCGATCAGCGCGTCGTAGCTGAAAGTGCCGTCCTGCCCGAAGACGATTTCGCGCAGCAGAAAGTAGCGTAGGGCGTCGGCGCCCATCACCTGGCGGATGGGCTCGGAACGCACGATGTTGCCGCGACTCTTGCTCATCTTGTCGTTTTCAAACAACAACCAGCCGTGGGCGAAGACCTGCTTAGGGAGCGGCATGTCGCCCGCCATCAGGAACGCCGGCCAGAAGACGGCATGGAAGCGCGCGATCTCTTTGCCGATGAGGTGCAGGTCGGCGGGCCATAACGCTTCGCCATCCACCGCGCTGAGGTAGCCGATGAGTGCGTCGAACCAGACGTAAAAGACGTGCTGGCCTTCCACCGGTAGCGGGATCCCCCATTTGATCGTAGTCCGGCTGATGGAAAGATCGTTCAGGCCCTGGCGCACGAAGGCGAGCACCTCATTGCGGCGCGTCTCCGGCTGAATGAATTCGGGGTGGGTTTCGTAGAGAGCGATCAGCTTGTCGGTGAAGGCGGAGAGCTTGAAGAAATAATTTTCCTCGGTAACGGTCTCGGTCGGGCGGCCGCAGATGGGGCAGGGGTCGCCGGGCTTGGCCTCGTTGGCGTAGAGTTCGTCGGACACGCAGTACTGGCCGGTGTAGCTGCCCTTGTAGACGTAGCCATTGTCCATGCAGCGCTGGAACAGTGCCTGCACCACTTTGTGATGCCGGGGGTCGGTGGTGCGGATGGTGCGGTCCACGCGGATGTTGAGCTTCTCCCACTGCGCGCGGAATTCGGCGGAGATGGCGTCGGTGAACTCTTGCGGCGATTTGCCGGCGGCTTCGGCGGAGCGCTCCACCTTCTGGCCGTGCTCATCGGTTCCGGTGAACATTACGGCGTCATAGCCCTGCATGCGTTTGAAGCGCGCGATGGTCTCGGCGGCCATGGTGGTGTAGGTGTGGCCGATGTGCGGAGCGGCATTCACGTAATACAGGGGAGTCGTCAGGTAGTATTTCATCTGGTTTGTTTCAAGTAAGCGTAATTGGCTTCCGCGATGATGTGCTTAAGCGCCACGCCGGTTTGGGAGGCGAGGAGGCGGCAGTCTTCGTATTCGGGGGCATAGCTGCCTTCGCTGGAAACTTTGATGCGGACCTTGCCGTGGGGCGTATCCACCTCGGTCCAGGTGCGCGCCTGCACGCGGCGTTCGGCGGGATAAATGCGCACGCCCAGCGTGGAGGTTTCGGCGAAGATGAGCTGTGCGATAGCCTCGCGGTGCTCCGGTTTAGCGACGGCGCGGAGCAGGGTGCCGGCGCGGCCCTTTTTCATTTGGACGGGTTGCAGAGACACATCGAGGGCGCCGAACTCCACCAGGCGTTCGGCGGTGTAGGCGAGCACCTGCGGGTTGAGGTCGTCGATATTGGCCTCGATCACGCAGACGGAGAGGGCTTCATCGGCGCCGGTCAGTTCGCCCAGGATGACGCGCAGCACGTTGGCGTGATCCGGAAACTCGTGATCGCCGGCGCCGTACCCCGTGGCGGTGACCTTCATGGGAGGCAGCACACCGAAGCGCGTCGCCAGGGTGACGGCCACGGCGGCGCCGGTGGGCGTGGTGAGTTCCAGCGCCGGCCCGCGAGCGTAGATGGGCACGCCGGTGAGCAGGAGCGCGGTGGCGGGAGCGGGCACGGGAAGCACGCCGTGCTCGGTGCGAACGGTGCCGCTGCCCACATTGAGTGGCGAGCAGACCACGGTTTCGACCTCCAGCAGGTCCAGTGCGACCGCCGTGCCGACGATATCGGCGATGGAATCGGCGGCGCCCACTTCGTGGAAGTGGACCTTTTCGATGGGCACCTGGTGGACCTGCGCCTCGGCTTCGGCGAGTTTGCGGAAGACCCGGATGGCGGTGCGCTTGGCAGGTTCGGCCAGATTCGCCCGCTCGATCATCTTGATGATGGGGGAGAGGTGGCGGTGGGTCTTGGTTTCCTGTACCGCCACGCGATACTTGGTGGCGCCGATACCAGAGCGCTGCACCTTTTCGAAAGACACCACGGCTCCGACATCGAGCGAGGCGATGGCGTCCGTGATGGCGGCCTGATTGGCGCCGGCATCGGCCAGGGCGCCAACCAGCATGTCGCCGCTAACCCCCGAGAATGCGTCCAGATAGCAAGTAATAGGCACGAACCTTCATTGTAACGGGTTCGGGGAGGCGATCTCGGATGGGAAACGCCTTCAACGCAGAGACGCAGAGAGCGCAGAGGAAATCGCAGAGAAGACTAACGACAGGTTTGACGGAAGTTCAGCCCTCCCGTCAAACCTGTATATGCTTTTCTCTGCGCGTATCCCACCGTCTCTGCGTGTCTGCGTTGGATGGCGTTCCCAATGCAATACCTGCAAAATCGAAAAAAAGTTACGGAAATTCTACACCTGTGCCGTTCCGGCCACAATGCGCCTGCCTCGGATTTCCTGCGGCATGCCGTTGAATTGAGGCAAAATAGAAAGGTAGCCTACGGTTGAAAGGTTTGGACCCACCGGTGCAACCGTGGTCTGGCGCCGGTCTGTGCCGGCTAATCTCAAAGGTTGAGGCGTACGTGAAGATTTCTCGAACTGGCTTACTTTGTCTTGCTTTGGTATGGACGACGACCCTCGTGAGCGCGCAGGCGCCGCAGGATGGCGCACCCGCGCCCGCGGAGCAGCAACCCGCTCCACAGGCCCCTGCACCCGCGTCACAGGCCCCGGCCCAACCGCAGCCGGCGTCTTCCCAACAGCCACCCGCCGAGACCAACCCTCAGCTCGAGACCCGGCGCTTGAAGCTGCCGCCCCCCCCGCCCAAAGTGGTGGACGTGCGCATGCCCGGCGAAGCCGGTTACTACATCGGACTCACGGGTTGGCTGCCCCTCGGCCAGACCTGGACGGACAAGGGCCGCCTGGTCAGCTTCACGGACCCATCGAAGCTGCAACTGGCCGGAAAATCGAAGGGCGCGCCCGGTGTAGAAATCGGCATCGCCGCCGGTCTGCACAACAGTATTCGCATCTCCTACTTCTTCTCCAAGCTGAGCGGCACCACCACGGCGCCCAACGATCTGGTGCTTTTCAGCCAACTGTATTTGAAGGGGGACGAACTCACCACCAATGGCAAACTGTCCGACTACAAAGTGTCGTACGAGTACCTGACATGGCCTTACCCGGTGGAGGGCCGCCATTTCCGCCTGAAGACGCTGTGGCAAGTGCAGTACATCACCATGCGCACGGTTTTCGATGCGCCCATCAAATCTTCCACCGCGGATAACACCGGATCTTTCACCTCGTACGCTACGGTGGGCTCGAAAGGCTTCATCACCCCTGCCTTCGGACTGGGAGTCCACGAGTACGCCACTCGCAACTTCCGCTTTGAGGCCAACGTTTCCGGTTTCATGCTGCCGCATAGCTGGCATCTGCTCGACACGGATGCCACCATCGCGTATCGCGCCGGGCACTTCGAACTGCGCGGCGGCGCCAAGGGATTCATCTTTCGCTTTTCGCCCAAGGGCGACTACTTTTATCGCGGCACGGTAGGCGGCCTCTTCGTCGGCCTGCGCTGGTATTCAGACTAGCGGCATTACCCCCGCAATTCTTTTTGGCGGGCGGCGCGGCGGTCGGCGATTACCTTTGACGAGGCTCTGCCGCGTAGCGAGTGTACCTCTTCCGTGGTCAGATTGCGCCACTTGCCGATCGGCAGGTCGCCGATCCGGATGGGCCCGATAGCGACGCGCACCAACTTGAGGACCTTGCTTTCCAAGGCCTCCAGCATGCGCCGCACCTGACGGTTGCGCCCTTCGGTGATGGTCATCTCCAGGAAGCTGTACTTCTCGCTGTCGCGGAGGCGAGTGACCAGCGCCGGGCGCGTCACCCCATCGGCTAGCTCCACCCCCAGCCGCAAACGCTCGATCTGCTCGTCGCTCACCAAAGTCGACGCCTTGATCTGATACGTCTTCGGCACCTTGTGGTCGGGATTGGTGAGACGTTCCGTGAAATCGGTATCGTTGGTCATGATCAACAGGCCGCTGGTATCCAGGTCCAGGCGTCCGACCGGTGAAATCCATGCTCCCACCTCAGGCACCAGATCGTAAACCGTGGGACGGCCCTCGGGATCGCGGTAAGTGGTGAGGTACCCTTTGGGCTTGTAGAGCAGCACATAGGTCTTGGTGGCCGCCCGCAAGGGTTTGCCGTCGAGGGTAACGCGGTCGTTCTCCAGGTCGATCCAGTGGTCCGGATTCTGGACCACCTTGCCGTTGACACGAACACGCCCCGCCCCAATCCAACTCCGCGCGTCCGTTCGAGAGCCGGCGCCAGCCTTGGAAAACACTCGTTCTAAGGTCTTTATCTGCTTGTCGCCGGGTGGAGGTGTTTGTTTGGCCATGGTAAGGGTAAGAGTAATACTCCCAGTACTTCAATGTTACAGTAAGGGGGGGTACAAACTGGAGTCGATTCTGATCCGCGGTGCACGTCATCTGCTGACGGTGCGCGGCACGCGGGGACCTCGTTGCGGGCCGGCACTCAACGAACTCAATGTGATTCAGGACGGCGCCATCCTCATCCGCGATGGAATTTTGGTGGAAGTGGGGCCGAGTCGCAGAGTAGAGAATCTGGCCCAGGCGCGGGGCGCCATCGAGATCAACGCCGCCGGACGGCTGGTGATGCCCGGCTTCGTCGATTCCCACACGCATTTGGCATTTCCCCCGGCGGGCATTCAGGCCTCGGACCCGGTGGCGGCGGTACGCGCGCTGCACACGGCGACCGGTCAGCGCCTGGAAGTTCGGACGCGGGCTTACCTCGAAGCCATGGCTCGCCACGGTACCACGACGGTGGAGGTAAAGACCGGATGCGGACTGGATGAGGCCGCCGAATCCAAGCTATTGCGGATGCTGTTCGCGGTGCGCCGCGAGCCGCTTGACGTGATCGCCAGCTTTCTTTTCCGCTTGACCGGCGAACTCAACGGAGGATCTTTGCAGGCCACCGAATGGGTGGTGGGGGAACTGCTTCCCAAGATCCACCGTCGCGGTGTGGCCCACTTTGCGGATTTTGCGTGGGATTGCGACGCCGCCTTGCTCCCCTGTTTCGATCGCTATCTGGGGGCGGCGCGCAAACTCGGGTTCGCATGCAAGATTCATGCCGACGGTCCCAGCCCCGCCGCCGCCATTGCACTCGCGGTAACGCACCATGTGGTCAGTATCGACCATTTGGAGCACGCCACGGCATGCCATGCCCGGCAGATCGCCGAAGCCGGCATCATGACCACGCTCCTGCCCAGCGCCTCCTTCAGCGGCGATGGCCGGGACGCTCCCGCGCGCGCGCTGATCGACGCCGGCGTAGGGGTTGCGCTGGGCAGCAATTTCAACCCGCACCATACTCCGGCGCTCAATATGCAGACCGTGGTTGCGCTGGCCTGCGGGCGGCTGGAAATGACCATCGAAGAGGCCATTTCCGCGGCGACCATCAACGGTGCTCACGCGCTGGGCTTGGCCGAAAAGGTGGGATCGCTGGAACCCGGCAAGTCCGCCGATCTGCTGATTCTCAACGCGGGCCACTACCGGGACCTGGAACATAGCCTGGGCACCAACCTGGTCCACCTCACCATGAAGCGCGGCAAGTTCATCTACAAAGAGGGGGAAGTTGCGCCTCTTCCGGCGGACGATTTCGTGCCACATCGGTAGACGCGGCGTGCGCCAATAAAAAAGCCGGGCGGCTGATCGCCGCCCGGCTCGTCGTTCTTACTGGTCCCGGTTACCTCGCGGCTACCGCGATGGTGGAACTTACCGTCTGGCCTCCAGGTCCAGTTGCGGTCAGGGTGTACACCGGATTGGTGATCGCCGTACCCGTAACCGTCAGGGTGCCGTTGAGAGCCACGGACTTTGCCCCGACGTCTGTGCCGACCAGATTCACTGAAGCGGCGTTTTCGGTGGTCCAGGTGAGGACTACCGGGGAGCCCGGCGTCGAATTCACTGCCTTCGCGGTGAACGACGTGATCTTCACCAAGCCTACGTTAACCGTAGCGTTGGCCTGGATCTGGCCGGTCGCGTTGATCGCGGTGAGGGTGTAGGTGGTAGTGGCGCTCGGGTTGACGCTAGCGCAATCATTGGCACTGAGATTGGTGCCGACGCCTGGCTGGATCGCGATGCTGGTGGCGCCCGTCACCTGCCAGCATAGCTTGGTAGCTCCGCCGGCATCAATGGTGGATGGGTTTGCCACAAACACTACGACTTGCGGAACCGTGCCGGTGGACACCGTAATGGTGAGCGGGGCGGTTACGGACTTGCCGTCGCTAGAGCTAGCCGACAGGGTATAGGTGGTGGTCTGAGTCGGCGACACCGTGGTGCTGCCGTTTGGAGTTACCGTGCCCACGCCGCTGATGGAAACCTGCGTCGCGCCGGAAGTGGTCCAACTGAGCGTCGATTGCTGACCCGGCTGAATGTTCAGCGGGCTGGCTTCAAAGCGGATGATTTGCGGGGTGCCGGCGCCGACAGCAGGACCGACCGTGACCGTTGTGGTGGCCGTGATATTGCCCGAGGGCCCGACTGCCGTCAACGTGTAAGTGGTGGTAGTTGCCGGGGTCACCGTGGTGGAACCAGTGGCCGCGACGCTACCCACGCCATTGCTAATTGTGACGCTGCTTGCGCCCTGAACCAGCCAGGTCAATTGAGAACTCTGGCCTGCTGCGATATTGCTCGGGCTGGCGTCGAAGCGTACCACCTGTGCCGAACTCGAACTAGTCGCCGTCACCCGCGTGGTCGCGGAGGCGGACAAGCCGCCGGTGTCGGTTACCTTCAACTTGAAGACGTACGTTTGGCCCGCCGCGCCGGTGAAGGTGGTCTTCGCCGCCATCGGGGTAGCCAGCGTCACGGAGGCGCCGCCGGTCTGCGACCACTCGTAGGTGATCGCGTCGCCTTCCGGATCGTACGAAGCCGAGCCGTCCAGCGTCATGGTGCCGGCTGAGACGCCAACCTGGTCCGGACCGGCGTTGGCCACCGGGGGCGAGTTGCCGATGCGCCGCGTCAGCAGTTCATAACGCACGCGCGGGATATCCATCGGGACCGGGGACTTGGTCTTGCCGTATTCCTTCGGGTGCATGTAGTTACCCACCTGGAAGCCGAAGACCACGCGTCCGCTATCCTTCACATTGAGCATGCTCTCGTTCAAACCCGCTTCCGCCGTGAACGCGACGTGCTCGTTCAAGGGCTGAACCAGTTTGAAACTCCCACCCGGACGGTCTTTGCCTTCGGCATGGCGCCGCAAGTATGCAATGTTGCCTTCCAAATAGGCATTGCCCCAGACGCCGACCAGCGCGTTCACGCCGGTCTGGTCGACCACGCGCGCGTAGGTTTGGGTGAACGATTGCGGTCCCAGTTGTACCTGGTTGAGGACCGCGTAGTTCTTGAAGCCCTTCGTGGTAAACAGACCGACGCGCCCGCGGCCGAATATGTAATCGATCAGGAACGCGGCCTGGCCCAAACCGCCGGCGGAGGTATAGTCCTTGAAGTTGAGGTACTTGAAACTGCCAAAGGCTCCGGCCTGCAGGTTGCCCCAGCGGTTGACCAAACCGATATCGAACTGGCCTTCCTGGCGCCCCGAGTAGTAACTGTACTCGCCCTGCGCCTGCACGGCGTGCGTGCCATCTCCGCCGAACGGCGAGAAGTACTGGGCGCGTCCGTTGAAATTGAAGTCGCCGGTGCGTCCGGCGCCGAAGGTGGGTCCGATGTTCACGCCCACAATCGAGAACTTTTTATTGCGTTTCTGCCCTTCGTCCACCGCGCCGATGGCTTCGGTGTGCGCGATATCCTGCGTCTGGGAGGCGCTGAGCGGCTTAGGCATGCTGTTGATCTGGTCTTTCAGCGCATTCTGCTGGTTGCGTAGATCGCCCACTTCGCCGCGCATTTTGTCGTTCTCACCTTGCAGGTTCTTCAACTGGGCCAGAATATCGTCCAGTTTGTCGAGCCTTTTGAGAATCTGCGCGCAGCAGTCTTCCTGCTTTTTAGCAGAGGCCAAGAGGCTGTCCAACTTGTCTCCGATGGCCTTTATGATGTCGCCGATGCCGCCTTCTTTGATCACGCGGCCAGCGCCATCGGTGAGGGTCATGACCACCCGGCGGTTCATGAACCGCCCTTCCTTAGTCTTGTTGGTTACTTCGGGAGCGCGTTTGCCGTCACCCGCGGTGGCGACCTGGTTGTCGGCCACGCCGTACTTTACTAGAAACGCCTTGACGGCATCGGCCCGCTTCATCGCGAGTTTGTCATTATAGGCGGCCGACCCCACGTAATCCGTGTGGCCGGTAACTTTCACGCGATAATCGCGATGCTGACCTAATTGGTCCGCAAGCCGCAAAAGGCTCGGGTATCCGTCCGAAAGAATCGAGGAATTGAATTCGAAATTGATTTCTTCCCAATCTTCCTTGGTTTGACCGCCCGTGTTCAGCCCCTGGGCGAACAGACTAGAGGCCAATAAGCCTATCGCGCCTATCGCTGCTAGTTTCTTCATTGTCTTATATCGCTCCTCAGCGTTATCCACCTGTGCGAGACTGGTGTAGCCGTTCCGGATCCGGCTGGCGCGAGATTCCTTTTAGCGCCACCGCCGGAGACTCCTATCCAAATCTCCACTAAAATTAGGATACACCCGAAGTTCCCTCCATCTACCACAAATCTAGGGTCTTAGTGCATGCCGCTGGGTATTGCCCAGTACACAATTCCCTCAAAGATGCGACAATAACGACGTGAGGCTGCCGGACGGGCAGTCGCTCCCGGGGTGCCCTTCTGATTCCGGGAGAGGAAAGTCCGGTCTCCACAGGGCAGCGTGCCGGCTAACGGCCGGGCGGGTCCGCAAGGGCTCGACGGATAGTGCCACAGAAAATATACCGCCTCGCCGCAAGGTGGGGTAAGGGTGAAATGGTGCGGTAAGAGCGCACCGCGGCAGGAGTAATTCTGCCGGCAGGGAAAACCCCACGCGGAGCAAGACCAAATAGGGGAGGAGGGACGGCCCGTCCCGTTAAACTTCCGGGTAGGTCGCT
>JANYAH010000249.1 GCA_025361425.1 Candidatus Solibacter sp.
GTCATCACGCACCGGTGCGCGTCAGTTCAGAATGCCTGGGTCACTCTTGGAGAGCACGACCGGGTAAGTTCTGGAGAGCGCCGGTCAAAGTCGCTGCGTCAAATCCTCCACAAATGGGAACTCCGTCAGGCTTTCTGCGTGCGACAGGTATCGATGCTGGCAAACACGCCGCCGTACCATTTCCGATTGATCCAAAGCGCGACATTGACCAAGGAAATGAGTACGGGGACTTCGACCAGCGGTCCGATCACGGCTGCGAAAGCGGCGCCATGGTGGATGCCAAAAGTAGCGATTGCCACTGCGATGGCAAGTTCGAAATTGTTGGACGCTGAGGTGAAGGAGAGCGTGGTTGCCTCCGCATAGTTTGCGCCAACCTTCTTGCTCATCCAGAACGACGCGAAGAACATCACCACGAAGTAGATGGTGAGCGGGATGGCCACCCGAACCACGTCGAATGGCAACTGCACGATCATCTCGCCCTTCAGGGAGAACATTACCACGATGGTGAACAACAAAGCGATCAAGGTGATGGGGCTGACCTTCGGGATGAACTTCTTCTCGTACCACTCGCGGCCTCTAGCTTTCTGCAGCGCGAAACGGGTGAGCATTCCGGCGATGAACGGGATGCCCAGGTAGATGAAGACGCTCTGCGCAATCGCGGCTATTGAAATGTCCACCTCAACCGCCCGGAGGCCCAACCAGCGTGGAACGGTGGACAGGAAGAAGTACGAGTAGACGGAGAAGAAAATCACCTGGAAGATTGAGTTGAACGCGACGAGGCCGGCGGCGTACTCACGGTCGCCGTGCGCCAGGTCGTTCCAGACGATGACCATGGCGATGCAGCGGGCCAGACCGATCAGAATGAGGCCCGTCATGTACTCGGGTTTGTCGCGCAGGAAAAGCACGGCGAGCGCGAACATCAGGATCGGTCCGACCACCCAGTTCTGGACGAGCGAGAGGAGCAGAATGCGGCGGTGCTGAAAGACCCGGCCCATCTCCTCGTACTTCACCTTCGCCAGCGGCGGATACATCATCAGGATTAGCCCGATGGCGATGGGGATGGAGGTCGTGCCGACGCTAAAGCGGTCGAGAAAGAACACGACGCCAGGGACGAGGTAGCCAAGTCCGACTCCGGCGGCCATGGCGGCGAAAATCCAGAGTGTGAGATACCGATCAAGAAACGATAGCCTGGGACTTGCGGGAGTGTCCATGTCTGTTGTCAGCCTTTCGAAGTTCCTGCAAAGACCCGTGAATGGCCGGCCAGCTCCCGCAACAGTTCGGGGCCCACGGGAGCCTCGGGTTTCCAAGGGATCACCACGAATTGGGTCGCCAGGCGATCACGCACTTCCGCGATGTACGGGGCTTCTCGCGAGCCGCGCTCGACCAGGACCGGATCGCTGAATCCATCGCTCGCGAAGCTCTGGTTGATGACCCATGCGTAAGGCTTGATGCCAGCCCGCTGGAGGTCGTCCTGCAGCCGCGCCGCTTCGTGAACGGGAGTCGCCTCCGGCAATGTCACCAGCAGAACACGCGTGAAATCGGCGTCTCGAAGTCGCGGAAGCAGTTGCCGCACGGCATCCGGCACATCGCTCATCGTGCGCGTGACGTCGCGGTGGTAGGCTTCGGCCGCATCCAGCAACAGGATGGTGTGTCCGGTCGGAGCCGTGTCGAGTACGACGAAGGCGTGTTCCCCTTCGGCCACCGTTCGCGCGAACGCACTGAACACCGCGATTTCCTCGGTACAAGGCGATCGCAGGTCCTCCGCAAGCAGGGCCATCCCCTGCTCGTCCAGTTGTGGTGCCGCTTTCGCCAGGACGGCTTCGGTGTACTGGCGAGTCTCGGCGGCGGGATCGATCCGGCTCACAGACAGGTTCGGAACGGACCCGCCGACCGTTGCCGCTACGTGGGCCGCTGGGTCGGTCGTGCTGAGATGTACCGCATGCCCTCGGTGGGCCAGTTCGATGGCGATGGCAGATGCGACAGTCGTTTTACCGACGCCGCCCTTCCCCATCGTCATCACCACACCGTGCCCCATCTTTTCGAGTTCGTCGATCAGGCCCGAAAGGGGAAGCCCGGAATGGATCGCGTCGGACCGGTCATTGTGCACCGCCTTGCGAACCGGCGACACGCCGCCGAACACACTCCGGAGGTTCTCCACGCCCATCGGAGCGTATGGCAGCAGCGGAACCTCGATGCGCGGAAGTTTCGCGAGATCGGCAGGCATCCCGGCGAGTGCTTCGTGGCCGCGGACTTCGAGTGCGCACGCGGCGGCATCGCTGCGATCCTGCGCAACAAAGACGCCGTTGAGAAACAATCTCTGATTGGCGATACCCATTTCCGCCAGTTCCGCTCTGGTTCGATTCGCTTCGGCGAGTGAGGAGCGCTCGGGACGGCTTACCAAAATAAGTGTTGTCGTTGATGCGTCGGTGAGAGCTTGCAAGCTGGAGTCGTATAGGGATTTCTGAGTTTCAAGGCCGGCCAGTGGCCCAAGGCACGAGGTGCCGGTCGTGTTCTCGGCAATGAATCCCGTCCATGCGGCCGGAAGCTGCAACAAGCGAAGCGTATGTCCCGTCGGAGCCGTGTCGAAAATGATGTGATCGAATCCCGCGGTTGCATGCGCATCCCCAAGCAGTTTGGTGAATTCGTCGAAGGCGGCTATCTCGACCGTGCAGGCGCCTGATAGCTGCTCTTCCATGCTGTTGAGCGAGGCTTCGGGGAGCACTCCGCGGTACGGCCCGATCACCCGATCCCGGTACGCCTTCGCGGCCGCTTCCGGATCGATGTTCAGCGCGAACAGTCCGTCAGCGCCGGGAATCGCGGTCGGCGCACCGGACAGCCGGACGCCCAGAACTTCGTCGAGATTCGATGCCGGGTCCGTGCTGACCAGTAACACTTTCTTGCCCTGCTGCGCCATTGACACCGCCGCCGCACACGCGAGCGATGTCTTGCCGACGCCGCCTTTTCCCGTGAAGAAGAGAATGCGCGTGGCATTATCAAGGAAACTGTCCCTAATTTCCGTCGTCATCGGGAACGCTCCCTAACAGCACTTGGTCTGGATCACCGGCAGTTGCGTGGCGGGCCGCGCCTGAACCGGCTGGTCCGGCTCGACGCCAGCCAGTCGCGCCAATTCGTCCCGGGTCGGGTAGCAACCTTTGCTGACGACCGCTCCATTCAGCAAGATCAGGGGCAGACACTCGTTCCCGTACTGTTTGAGGGCCGTCTTGACGACCTCGCTGGCGGCGAAAGCCTGCGGCTGCTGGGCCAGGTTAAAGCGCTCGACTGTGATTCTCTGGTTCGCAAGCCAGTGGAGAGCGGATGAAAAGCGTGCTAATGCCGGATCGACACTCGGCCCGCAGACACCGCTTGAACAACACATTGGGGGATCGAAGACTTCTATTGTGGCCATTATCTATTCCTTCCATCTTTCGTCGAAAGACGATAACATAAATACAAATGCGCTCAAATGATCGCTACGAGAGCCTTTAGCTTTCGAAGCGTGTCGTAGTTGATGCAATATCCAATCCGCGGTCCGTCCTGACTACTGCGAATCAACCCGGCGTCCTTCAGGATTCTGAGGTGCTCGGAAACCGTCGACTGCGCGAGGGGCAGTTCGTCGACGATTTGACTGCACACACGAGCCTCCTTCAGCGACAACATACGAAGGATGCGAACGCGAGCTGGATGGCCGATCGCCTTTGCCAGCTTTGCCAGTTCATCATCGGCTTCCGGGCCCTCAAGGCCCTGAATCTTAGTGTGCGGCTGCGGTTCGGCCGGTGGGCAGCAGATGGGATCCGGCTTCATGGTTTGATTGATAGCCATTCGACGATTAACGATATCATGCCTTCCGCTGCCTGTCAAGCCCGCCGTTGGCGATACCAGCCGCGCCGGAGCAAGAGGATATCAGGTCAGTAACTTCTGAACAGGAGCATGTTGGCCTCATGTTCATATCGTTTCCTTTCTTCCTGGAACGGTTACGGAGTGGTACCTGCGTGGACCAGGTCCCACTGTTCACGAGCCTGCTTCTTTAACTCGGACTCGACGCAGCCGAAGAACTTGGTGACGCACTTCATGCGGAGGCGATACCAGATCTGGGAGCCACGCCGTTCGTCCTGCACGACTCCGGCCGCCTTCAGCACGGACAGGTGCTTGGAGACCGTGGACATATCCGAACCCACGAGCGCGGTCAAATCGCAGACGCACCTTTCCGACTGCATCAGTTCGTCGACAATCAACAAGCGTGACGGGTGGGCCAGAGCTTTGAAAACCTGCGCGCGCGCTTCGTACCGGGCGAGAGTCTTGGAGTCCATCGCGCCCAGTTTAGCACAATTGGGCCATATGGCCAAATAGACAAGTCGCCACGCCGCCTGTTAGGATGAGTTCACATTGAATCGCAGAACTTTTCTCACGATTGCCGGAGCCGGAGCGGTTGCGGCCAAGCTCTCTGTGCGCGCTGACGCGCCCGCCCGTCACGTCAAAACCATCTGCGAGATGTGTTTCTGGCGATGTGGAGTTGAAGCCGAAGTGCGAGGTGACCGGGTCGCCGCCTTGCGAGGACTACCCGGCCATCCGTTGAACGATGGCCGGCTTTGCCCCCGTGGATTGGGGGGACTGGGCGCACTCTATGATCCGGATCGACTACGGAACCCGTTGCGGCGGGTCCGTGAGCGTGGGGCGGATTTGTTTCTTGCCAGCGATTGGGATTCCGCACTGGGACATGCCGCCTTTGCGCTGGACAAAGTGCGCCGGCAATACGGCCCCGACTCGATCGCGGGCCTGGCTCATGGGATGAGCAGTTCCCACGTTGAGCACTTCGTGCGGTCGCTTGGTTCGCCCAACATCGCCGACCCCAGTTACGCCGAATGCCGAGGGGCGCGCGATTTGGCCTGGACTTTAACCTATGGTCATGAATTCTTTTCGCCCGAAAGCAGCGACATGGGGAACGCTAAACTCATCGTGCTGCTCGGGTACCACCTGGGAGAGAACATGCACAATACCCAGGTGCAAGACTTAACCGATGCACTACGCCGGGGCGCGAAACTCGTAGTGGCCGATCCGCGCTTATCGACGGTGGCATCAAAGGCCGACTGGTACCTGCCATTGCGGCCAGGCACCGATATTGCGCTGCTACTCTCCTGGATCCACATCCTCATCCGGGACGGCACCTACGACCGGGACTATGTCACCCGGCACGCTATTGGATTCGAGCAACTGCGCGATGCGGTTTCCGCCAACACGCCGGAGTGGGCGGCAGCGCTTACCGAGGTCCCAGTCGCTCTCATCGAAGAAACGGGGCGTGCCATGGCCCAGGCCAAACCTGCTGTTTGCGTACATCCTGGGCGGCGTTCGGCATGGTATGGCGATGACGTGCAGCGCAGCCGCACCGTTGCCATCCTAAACGCCTTGCTGGGCAGCTATGGGCGTGAGGGTGGCTTCTATGTTCCAGCCGCCGCCAAGGTCCCAAAGTTCCCGGTTCCCGATTATCCGGCACCCTCTCGATCATCTGTCGATGGCGCAGGCTCCGTGTATCCCTTCGCGAGCAAGAAGCTCATGTGGAGCCTAATACACGCCACGGCAGAGCAGAGGCCGTATCCGATAAAGGCGTGGGTGGTGTCCGGGTGCAATCCGATGCAGTCCATTCCGAACACGGCAACCACGCAGAAGGCAATCGCTCAGCTCGACTTCATCATGGTGGTGGACATTCTGCCCAGCGAAATAGCGGGATGGGCGGATTTGGTGTTGCCCGAGTGTACCTATCTTGAGCGATATGATGACTTGCACGCCCCGAATTTCCGCGACCCTTACGTGGCTCTTCGCCAGCCCGTAGTCCCTCCCCTGTACGAGAGCCGTCCGAACTACGATATCTTCCGCGAACTCGGTGTCAGAATGGGGCTTTCCGCGTATTATCCGTGGCCCAACTGGGAAGCGTATCTGGACACGCGACTCCGGTCGGTTGGCAGTTCGTTGCCCGAGATGAAACAGGCCGGCTTCAAGCGCATGGGCGACAAGCCGAAGCCTATCGAG
>JANYAH010000337.1 GCA_025361425.1 Candidatus Solibacter sp.
CGGGTTGGCAGGCGAAAGCGCCTGCCCCACGTATAGTGCATGGACGCGGCGAGGGCGTTTTTGCAGCGGGCATCAGCCGTGTACGCGAGCCAGCCGCTATAATCTCAGCATGACTTCGCCTACCCGACGCGATCTCCTGGCCGCGTCCGCCCTGGTCTTTGCCCACCGCCTACGCGCGCTTCCGCTCGCCGGCCTCAAACTCGGCATCACCACCGACGAAATCCACGAAGACGTCCTCACGGCCGCCAAATTCCTCCAGCAGTACAACCTCCACTGGGCCGAGGTCCGCAATATCTGGGGTGCCTACAATACCGCGCAGCCGATGGAGAAGATCCACGAAGCCAGGAAGATTCTCGACAGTCACGGCATCCGCGTCTCCATCGAAGGCACCGGCTTTTTCAAAATCCCCCTTCCGCCGGACACTCCGGAAGGCCAGAAGAAGCTGGACGCACAATGGGCGCTTTTGACCGCCGCCATGGAGCGCGCCAAAGCCTTCGGCACCGACAAACTCCGCGCCTTCACCTTCATGCTCGTTAAGGGCGAAACCCCGAACCAGAAGTCCTACGCACGCGTCTGGGAACTGACCCGCGAAGCCGCGCGGCGCGCCAAAGGCTTTCGCCTGGCCGTGGAAAACATCGGCGGCGGCTACGTCGCAACCGGCGCCGAAGCCGCGCTGCTTTTCAAGAACGTCAAGGAAGCCAACATCGGCCTCGCTTGGGACCCCAACAACGCCGGCGCTAGCGGCGAGCAGAGCTTTCCCGAGGGATACCGCAACCTTGACCCGGCACGCATCTTTCACGTCCACTTGCGCGATTACAAACACCAGGACGGCAAGGTGGTCTGGACCAGAGTCGGCGACGGCGAGTTCGACAATCTCGGCCAGATCCGCGCGTTGCTCAAGGACGGCTACAAGGGCACCTTCACTCTGGAAACCCACTGGGCCGACCCCAAAGGCAAAATGTATTCCACTGAGCAAAGCCTGAAAGGTCTCCTCGAAGTGGTCGCCAAAGTCTAGGGTTGGCGAGAGGCTGTAACCTCACATCAAGGTCAACGGGTCCACATCGATCACCAGCGCGGTGGCGCCCCATTTGTGCTCCACCGCGAAATTGCGGATCTTCTGGAGCAGCTCGTTCAACGCCTTGCGGCTGGCCGCCTTGATCAGGAACTGGTAGCGATATTCGTTCTTCAGCCGCGGCACCGGCGCCTCCGCCGGACCCATCACGCGCAGTTTCTCCGGCGGCGGATTGAGCAGAAACCCCAACTCCGTGCTCATCCGCATGGCCATTTCTTTCTTCTCGCTGCGCACCAGTACGTTGGCCATCGCGGCAAACGGCGGGTAGTGCATCATGCGCCGGAAATTCAACTCCTTCTCGTAGAACCCCTGGTAATCCTGCGCCCCCGCCAGGCGTACCGCGTAGTGTTCCGGATTGATGGTCTGCACCAGCACGATCCCCGGCAGACTGCCCCGTCCGGCGCGCCCGGCCACCTGGGTCAGCAGTTGGAAAGTGCGCTCCGCGGCTCGAAAATCCGGCATTCCGAGCCCCATATCGGCCGCCACCACGCCCACCAGCGTCACGTTCGGAATATCGTGTCCCTTGGCGATCATCTGCGTGCCCACCAGCATGTCGTAGTGGCCCTCGCGGAAATCCTGAAGAATGGTTTCGTACTGCCGCTTCCCTGTCACCGTGTCGCGATCCAGCCGCGCGATCCGCGCCGCCGGGAACGCACGGTGCAACTCCTCTTCCACGCGCTCGCTGCCGATCCCCAGAAAATAGATATGCTCGCTCGAGCACTTCGGGCACTGGCTCGGCACCTTCTCCGCGTACCCGCAGTAGTGGCACAACAGGCGCCGGTCGCGCTTGTGATAAGTCAGGGTGAGCGAACAGTTGATGCATTGCACCCGCTCGCCGCACGCGCGGCACGCCACGAAACTGGAAAACCCGCGCCGGTTGAGCAGCACGATGGTCTGCTCGCCGCTTTCCACCCGTTGGCCCAGCGCCTCGATCAACTTGCGCGAGAACGTCTCCTGCTTGCGCGTCTCCAGGAACTCCTGCCGCATGTCGATCAGTTCCACATTCGGCATGGGCCGCGAGGCGATGCGTCCCGGCAACTCCAGTAGCGTGTACTTGCCCTTCTCCGCGTTGTACCGGCTTTCCAGGCTGGGTGTGGCCGAACCCAACACCACGCACGCCCCCGCCCTCTGCGCACGCACGATGGCCACGTCGCGCCCGTTGTAGCGCGGATTTTCCTCCTGCTTATAGCTGCCATCGTGCTCTTCGTCCACCACGATCAGGCCCAGATTTTGCAACGGCGCGAACACTCCGGATCGCGTCCCTACCACCACGCTAGCCACGCCCGAGCGGATCCGCCGCCACTGCTCGGTGCGCTCCACGTCCGTGAATGCAGAGTGCAGGATGGCCACGCGGTCGCCGAAGCGCGAGAAGAATTGCCCCGCCATCTGCGGCGTAAGCGCGATCTCCGGCACCATGAGCAGCGCGCTCCGTCCCTCGGCCAGCGCCGTCTCGATGGCCGTCAAATACACTTCCGTCTTGCCAGACCCAGTGACCCCGTGCAGCAGAAACGTCTGGAACCGCTTGGCTTGGATCGCCTCATGAATCTGCTGGAACGCCGCCTGCTGAGTTGCGTTCAACTCGTGCCGCACCCGGATGGCGGCCTTGATGGCCACTGTCTCTGGCTTCAGCGAAAGAATCCCCTTGCGCGCCAGGGATCGCGCCGCCGCGCTCGCGTGTTTCACCGAGTCTTCCAGTTCCTTCAAATTGTGCGAGTCCGGGTGCAATTCCAGAAAGGCGCGCAGTTCCCGCTCCGGCTTGTTGAGCTTGAGCTCGGGCCCCGTGCCGCCGCCCGCCAGTTCCGCGCGCAGGCGCTCCGCAGGCGCTCGCAGCGGATCGCGCTCCACCTGCACATCCTCGGCCACGATGAAGCGCTTGCGCTCCAGCGCGCGGATGGTCTTATCGGCCAGTGGCATGGTTTTGGCCAGATACGACGCCGAGAGCGGCCGCTTTTCGAGCATACGCAAGATTTTTAACACCGGATCGTCCGGCGAGGAATCGAGCAGCAACTGGCGCGCCGCATCGCGTCCGGAATCGGTCAACGACCAGATTTTCCCGCGCCGGATCTCCGAGGAGAGGGGCAGCATTCCGCGCAGCACATCGCCCAGCGGCGAACAGTAATATCCCGCAATCCACCGCCCCAGCGCCATCAGTTCCGCGCTCAGCACCGGCTCGCTATCGATCAGGCGCAGCGCATCCCGCGTGGCCACAGGGGGCGGATCGTCGTGGCAGCGCAGGATCACTCCCGTCAACTTGCGAGTCCCGAAGGGCACAATCAGACGGCTGCCCACACGCACGCGATGCCGCAGCGTATCCGGCAGCGAATACGTGAACGGCCGATCGAGCGGCACCGGCAGACTGACGTCGCAGTAGAGGTAGCTTCCCTCGGGCATTCTAGGTAACAATGTTCGGCTTGATCACGGCGACTCCGATTGCCTTGCCTGCCGCCCTCAGCTTGCCGAACATTGCTTCGTCCTCATATGTCCCCACGATGGCCCCGCCCGACCCCGCGAAATTCGCGGTCGCCCCCGCGGCTCGCGCCATGTGCACCATTTCCAGATTGCCCGGATCGATTTGATAGATCTTCGCCCTCAGATCGAAGTTCGCGTCCACCAGTTGATTCAGCCTCGTGTGGTTGCGCTGCAACAGGCAGGTGCGCCCCTCGGCGGCATAACCGGCCCACGTCTCCATCGCGCCCACTACTTCCGCATCGCCGCGCAACCAGCGCTCCCGCAAGGTGCTGTGAAACACTTCCGTCCCTTCGCTCAGCGACGTCCGGTACGCTACGTACACATTCGGCACCAGACCAATGTCCATGCGCTCGTACTCCCCGTAACCGCGCGTTTCCATCAGGGACCGCGAGAAATCCATATACACCAAGCCCTGATACGCCTGCACCACGCGATCTTGCAATCCCGCGGGAACGTTCAACTCCCGCGTCTCGGTCTCCAGCGCCAGGTTGGCCTGCACCGGGAGCGGGATCTGCAGATCGTAATACTGGCAGAGGGCGCGCAACGACGCCGTGATGATGGCGCTCGATCCGCCCAGCCCCAGGCGCTGCGGCACGTTGGATTCGTACTCCAGGGTGAAGTTGCGGTCCGGCAACTCGATGCCCTGCTCGCGGCAGTAATCCACCAGGCGGACAATCAATGCCTGGATGATCCGAATGCCGCCGTAGTAGCCGCGCCATCGGGTAATCCGATATAAGTCATCGAGGTTCTCGAAGACGGGAAGGTCTACCTTTGAAGGCTTGATCTCCAGGCGTCCGCTGGGAAACAACAGAACCCGCGCCCGAAAATTCGACATCGCAAAGGAAAGCGTCTTGCCATAATATCCGTCGCTGGGATTCCCCAGAAAACCGGCTCGCGCATAACCGTAGGTTTCGATCATTTCCTCTTCCAGTCCGCCGTGTCCACCAGGATAGTTACCGGACCTTGATTCACTAAATGCACCTCCATCATCGCCTGAAACACACCGGTCTCTACCGGTACCGGCCCACCGCGCAACTTCTCCACCAGATAATTGTAGAGAGCCTGGGCCTGATCCGGGGCGGCCGCTTCGTCGAAACTCGGACGCCTGCCCTTCCGGCAATCGCCATACAGGGTGAACTGCGGCACGATCAGAAGCGATCCACTCGCCTCAACGATATTCCGGTTCATTTTTCCCAAACCGTCCGGAAAAATTCGCAAACCCAGGACTTTGTCCGAGAGACAGTCCACCTCCAATACCGTATCGGATTTCGCCATTCCGGCTAGTATCACTAATCCGGTACCTATGGAACCGACGGTGATTCCGCCAACACTTACGCTGGCTTCGCTTACTCGTTGGAGAAGCAATCGCATAAATAGTCCTAGACACTCCGGGACCGGAAAGTTCTTCCAGTTGCTTGACGACGCCTTATCTTCCTATGATATAGTGGCCGTGGGTGAACTATGTCACGAGGAACGGAAGATCTTAGCACTCTGCAAATGGCCTTGGTCGGCTATGAGATCGAGAAACAGCGGATCGAAGACAAGATCCGGGAGATTCAGGCCGTACTAAAAGGCAAAGCCGTTTTTTCGTCAGCGTCGGCTTTGCCGAAGCCTGCCGGCGGCAAGCGCGTGCTGAGCGCGGCCGCGCGCAAGCGGATCTCCCTGGCGCAGAAGAAGCGCTGGGCGGCACACCGCAAGGGTGCCAATATCGCAAAGGAAGCGTAACTCCACCACGGTGGCGTGCAGGCCGATAACATTCGGCCTAGGTGGTACGAGGCGCAATGAAATCCCATTCATAGCGCTGCGCCATCTGTTCCACCGACCCTTCCTCCACAATCACCCCATTCCTGAAGAATGCCGCGCGGGAGCACATCGCTCGCGCGAATTGCATATCGTGTGTAATCAGAATCTTTGCCTGCGGCAGGGCGGATAATAACTGGGCGAGTGCCCGCTGTCCCGGCGGATCGAGAAACGTCGTCGGCTCGTCCAGGACAAGGATGTCGGGCTCCACTGCCAATATGCCCGCGATGGCCACCCGCTTCTTCTCCCCTGCGCTCAGGTGATACGGCGCCTTGCCCGCCGCCGCGGCCATACCCACCTGCTCGAGCGCGGCCATCGCACGCTGCGCCGCTTCCTTCGGACTTAGCCCGTGGTTCAATGGTCCGAAGGCTACGTCTTCCAGAACGGTCGGCATGAACAACTGGCTTTCCGAATCCTGAAACACGAGCCCAATCTTGCGCCGAACCTCCACGACGTTCTTCGGGTTCACCGGCAGGCCGCACACTTCCACCGTGCCCTGGCCCGAAAGCAGCCCGTTCAAGTGCAGGGCAAAGGTGGTTTTTCCGCTGCCGTTGGCCCCCAGGAGGGCCACCGTCTCCCCTGCTTCCAAGCGAAAGTTTACGCCGTTGAGCGCTAAGGTACCATCGTCGTATTGGTATCTTAGTCCCCGCACCAGTACCAGTGGAGACATTACGCCGCCCTCTCAATCAGTACCCGTAACGCCACCGGTGTGACCACTCCAAGAACCAGAAATATCACGTCGCCCCCGTGAAGGTGTAACTCGATCAAAGGCCGGAAGTATCCCGGAAAACTGCGAGCCAGCATGGCCCGGTGAATCTCCTCGGCGCGCCCGTACGACCGCGCAAACAGCACGGCTAACGCTCCCGCCGCCGCGCGGAACCGCGCCGCGTTGCCCGCTAGTCCGCCCACCGTGGCCCCGCGCGCCAGCGCCGCTTTCCGCATATGCTGCGCCTCTTCGGAGATCACGAACAGGTAGCGGTAGAGAAACTGCGCCACCATCAGCAGGAAGCGGGGAGCGCCCGTCATTTCAAATCCGCGCAGTAACGCCGGCAGCGGTGTGGTGGACACCAGTAAGAGTACGGCCAGCGCCGAGAGGTAGCTTTTCATCACCAGCACGGCGCCGCGCGCCGGGTCGCCCGCCAGCCAACTAACTCCGGCGAACACCGCCGTGAACGGCAGCACCACCCCGGCGCGTGCCAGTGCGCCTCTTAGCGGCAATCGCGCCTGCCTGGCCGCCACGCACAACACGGTAAACAGCGCCGCGCCCAACCAGGCTAATTCGCGATGCGCCGTGGCTAGCACCACTAGAAACATCAGCACCGCCGCGATCTTGACTCGTGGATCCCGCCGGTGCAGCACGCTCGCGCCCCGGCTCCATTGGTCCAATGTGACGTGATGCACCGCGCCCCTACCGCTTCCGCCAGATCAGCACGCTCACGCCGCCGACCAGCGCCAGACCCACCAGTCCGGCGGCCGCCTGCGCCGGCCAGCCGGCGCCCAGCCACGAAGCCTGGTAGTCCTTGAATGGGGTCGAAACCAGAGTGCGCGCGCGTCCGGAGATCCCCGTTTGAATCGCCAACTGCGCGATGCCATCTGGCGCCCTGGACGCCACCACCACGCCGCCCGCCGCCAGTAGCACCGCTGCCAAACCCACCGCCACCAGCGCGTAGCGCCCGCCCGCCGCCGGCTGCCGCACGAAGTTTGGCTGGATGGCTTCCAGCGCGCCTATCACCGTCATGGTGATGGCGCCCTCAATCAGCGCCGACACCAGAAACAGCGCCAGCGAAACACCCAGCACCGCCGCCGGCATGCGCACCCCGGAGATTAACAACTCGGCCAGCGCCAGCACCGCACTCACCGCCACGGAGAGCGCACCGCCCGCGAAAATCGCCGCGCGCCGTCCGCGAGAACGCCCCCAGAGGTGATACGGCAAGTACCCCGCCAGCACCCCCAAAATCGCCATGTTGATCACGTTGGCGCCCAGCGCCAGGATGCCGCCGTCCTGAAACACAAGCGCCTGGATGGCCAGGATCGCGCTCATCACCACGCACGCCGCGGCCGGTCCCAGCGTGCAGGCTAGAAGCGCGCCGCCCACTAAGTGTCCGCTGGTCCCGATGCCAACCGGAAAGTTGATCATCTGCGCGGCAAAGACAAACGCGCCCATCACGCCCAAGAGGGGCACTTTGGCCTCGTCAAACCCGCGCTGCGCCACACGCACGACGTACCCTACAACGGGCGCCGCCGCCGCATCCAGCGCGGCCCACACGGGCGTGGAGAGAAATCCGTCGGGTATATGCACCTTTAGCCCTAAAGTAGCACGAATGAATTATTCGTGCCCCCCCTCGCCCGCTCTCACTCCGGCTACCTCTTTCCCCAATGTAGTGTGCATCACGCCTTCCCGCCATTTTTTGTGGCAGTAGGGTGCAGAACAGGACAAAGTTGTCCGGCTTTGACGATTCGCAACGGCAATCGCGCCGCCCCGAAGCCTCATGCGCAAATGCTGGTATAAGTATTATCAATAGCGAACCCCACTTGCATTTACCAAACTTGTAGGTTACACTCGAACTTCAATCTTCGATGCTCAACGGATTCACATCCCGGACGCTACTCCCCACCGCCTACGGTATTCCTGTAGGAATTATTATTTGCATCCTGGTCATCGTACCCGGCCCCGCTTAGCCTGCCGGAACTCAGTTCCAAAAGGCCATCAGCGGGGAGAAGTTAAACCGGCTGATGGCCTTTTTTGTTTTCCAACGACTTTCTTTCTGAGGCGAACCTTATGTCAACTTTGATGAGCGGCGCGAGAATGCTCGCCGAATGCCTGGCCCGCGAGGGTGTCGATTGCATGTTCGGCTACCCCGGCGGCGTCACCCTCCCCTTCTACGACGTCCTCTACGACCACCAGATCCGTCACGTCCTCGTCCGCCACGAGGAAAATGCCGCCTTCGCCGCCGAAGGCTATGCGCGCGCCACCGGCAAGGTCGGCGTCTGCTGCGCCACCTCCGGCCCCGGCGCCACCAACCTCATCACCGGCCTGGTCGACGCCATGATGGATTCCGTCCCCATCGTCGCCATCACCGGACAGGTCACCAGCAAACTTATCGGCAGCGACGCCTTCCAGGAAGCCGATACCTTCGGCATCACCCGTCCCTGCACCAAGCACAACTATCTCGTCAAGAAGCTCGACGAGCTGGCCCAGATCATCCACGAGGCCTTCTACATCGCCGCTACCGGACGACCCGGCCCCGTCCTCGTCGATATCACTAAGGATGTCTTCCAGGCCCAGGGCCACTACCAGCCCGTCACTTCCATCCATCTTCCCGGATACAAGGTCTTCACGGAAGGACACACCGGCCAGATCCGCCGCGCCGCCCAACTCATTCAGGAATCCGAGCGCCCCCTCATCTATGCGGGCGGCGGTATCGTCGCCGGCAATGCTTCCGCGGAACTTCGCGAGTTCGTCCAGGTCACCGACGCCCCCGCCGTCACTACGCTGATGGGCCTCGGCGCCCTGCCCGGCAACCACCCCAACTATATCTCCATGCCCGGCATGCACGGCAGCTACGCCGCCAATATGGCGATGTCCGATGCCGATCTCCTCATCGCCCTCGGCGTGCGCTTCGACGACCGCGTCACCGGACGCCTCGCCGCCTTCGCCCCGCACGCCAAAGTCATCCACGTCGATATCGACCCCGCCGAAGTCGGCAAGATCCGGACGCCCGAAGTGCCCATCGTCGGCGACATCAAACGCGTCCTCGTCAAACTCACCAAACTCCTCGTGGAAACTCCCGCCGAACCCGATGCCAAACGCAGCGCCGCCCGCCGCGCCTGGTGGCAGCAGATACGTGCCTGGAAGGACGCGCACCCCTACGACACGCCCGTCAGCGAAACCGAAATCAAACCCCAACACCTCATGGCCGAAATCGACCGCCTCTCCGGCGGCGACGCGATCATCGCCAGCGACGTCGGCCAGCACCAGATGTGGGCCGCCCAGCTCTGCCGCTTCAACCAACCCCGCCTCTGGATCAACTCCGGCGGGCTCGGTTCCATGGGGTTCGGACTTCCTGCCGCCATCGGCGCCCAGTTCGCCCGCCCCGAGATGCTGGTCTTCGCCATCTGCGGCGATGGCGGTTTCCAGATGTCCATCCCGGAACTCTCCACCATCGCAAGCAACGGTCTGCCCATCAAGATCATCGTCATGAACAACGGCCATCTCGGCATGGTCCGCCAGTGGCAGACCCTCTTCTACAACAACCGCCTCAGCGCCGTCGAACTCGAAGCCTTCCCCGATGCCGAAAAGCTCGCCGCCGCCTACGGCTTCAAAGGCCGCACCGTCGAAAAGCCCTGGGAACTCGCTGCCGCACTCGAAGAGGCGGTCAAGGAGCCCGGCCCTTACCTGCTCAATGTGAAGGTCACTCCCTTTGAGTGCGTCTACCCCATGGTGCCCGCCGGCGGCGCTCTTAATGAAATGGTGCTCGGCCCGCCCCAACCCGTGGCCGTCCCCGGAACGTAGGATAGGCGTCCGGCCCGTCCCAGTCTTCTTAAGGATTTTCTATATGTTACAGATCATCTCTTTAGTGCTCGAAAACAAGCCCGGCGCCCTGATGCGCGTCACCGGCCTGCTCTCTCAGCGCGGCTACAACATTGAAAGTCTCACAGTCGCCCGCACGCTCGACCCCGAACTCTCCCGCATGACCATCGTAGTGGACGTCGATTCCCTACAGCGCGCCCAGGTCATCAAGCAGATGAACAAGCTCATCAACGTGCTGCAGGCCAACGACCTCAGCGAAGGCCCCACTGTCATCCGGGAACTCGTCCTGCTGCGCATTCGCACCGCGCAGGAAAGCCGCACTGCCGTCCTCAAGGAAGCCGAAATCTTCGGGGGACGCGTGGTCGATTCCGGAGTCGAAGGCTTCGCCATCGAAGTCACCGGCGACCCCGAAAAGCTCGGCGAATTCGTCGACGTCATGGCCGCCTACGGCGAAGTCGAGGTCACTCGCAGCGGCGCCCTCGCCATCGCCTTGGATTCCAAAAAGCTGCGCCTACAGCCCCCGGTTTCTACCGTGGGCCAGGGCCATCCGACACCTCTACACAAATAACTCTGGAGCCCTTATGCCAAATCGTTACTACGAAAAAGACGGAAATCTCGATTACCTCGCCGGCCGCACAGTCGCCATCATCGGCTACGGTAGCCAAGGCCACGCCCATGCTCTCAACCTCCGCGATTCCGGGGTCGATGTCGTCGTCGGCCTCCCCGCCGGCAGCAAGAGCATCGCCAAGGCCGAAGCCGCCGGTCTCAAGGTCCTCTCCCCCGCCGACGCCGCCAAGGCGGCGAACGTCGTCATGATCCTCGTCCCGGATCACATTCAGGGCGATCTCTACAACACTGAGATCGCACCCCACATGACCGCCGGCAAAACGCTCATGTTTGCCCACGGCTTCAACATCCACTTCGGCCAGATCACTCCCCCCGCCGATATCGATGTCACCATGATCGCGCCCAAAGCCCCCGGCCACCGCGTCCGCGAACTCTACACCGAAGGCGTTGGCGTTCCGGCCCTCGTCGCCGTCCACCAGAACGCCACCGGCCAGGCCCTGGAACGCGCCCTCGCCTACGCATTGGCGCTCGGCTGCCTCAAGGCCGGCGTGATTGACACCAACTTCCGCGAAGAGACCGAGAGCGACCTCTTCGGCGAACAGGCCGTCCTCTGCGGCGGCGCTGCCGAACTCATCCGGGCAGGCTTTCAGACGCTGGTCGAAGCCGGCTACGCCCCCGAGATCGCCTACTTCGAGTGCCTCCACGAACTCAAACTCATCGTGGACCTCATCCAGGAAGGCGGCCTCAGCTACATGCGTTACAGCGTCAGCGACACCGCTGAATACGGCGATTACACCCGCGGCCCGCGCATCGTCAACGCTCAGACCCGCGCCGAAATGAAAAAGATCCTCGCCGAAATTCAGTCCGGCGAATTCGCCAAACAGTGGATCGATGAGAACAAATCCGGCCGCCACAAATTCCTCGCCATGCGTGAAGCCGCCCAAACCGACCAGATCGAAACCGTCGGCAAGAGCCTCCGCGAAATGATGACCTTCCTCAAAAAGAAAAAGGAAGTCGGCGTACCCGTCGCGTGACGTAGGACAGGCCTCCGGGCCTGTCGCTTTCTTGTCAGAGCCCTTATGAAAATCTTTACCTTCGACACCACTCTCCGGGATGGCACGCAAGGCGAATCCATCTCTTTCTCCGTGGACGACAAGCTGATCATTGCCCAGAAACTCGATGAGCTAGGTATCGATTATATTGAGGGCGGCTGGCCCGGCAGCAACCCCAAAGACCAGGAGTTCTTCAAGCGCTCTAACGAACTCACCCTGCACCACGCCAGACTCACAGCATTCGGCAGTACCCGCTTCGCCAGGAACCCCGTCCATGAGGACCGCAACGTGCGCGCCCTCGTCGAAGCCGGTACCCCCGTGGTCTCCCTCTTCGGCAAGTCCTGGGACCTTCACGTCAAACGCGCCCTCGGCATCACCAACGACCAAAACCTCGTACTCATCTCCGAAACCGTCCGCTATATCAAGGACCACGGCAAGGAAGTCGTTTACGATGCCGAGCATTTCTTCGACGGCTACATCGCCAACCCAGATTACGCCCTCCGCACCCTGGAGGCCGCCCACACGGCCGGCGCCGATGTCCTCTGCCTCTGCGATACCAACGGTGGCACGGTCACCCCGCGCCTCGCCGAAATCACCGCGGAAGTCCGCCGCCGTTTTGATGGCGTCATCGGCATTCACGTCCACAACGATGGCGATCTCGCCGTCGCCAACACCCTGGCCGCTATTGAGGCCGGCGCCACGCACGTTCAGGGCTGCATGAACGGCTACGGGGAGCGCTGTGGAAACGCCAACCTGGCCTCTGTCATCGCCAACCTCGAACTCAAACTCCACCACACCACCATCGGCCCAGAGAAACTCGCCGGTCTCGCCGGCGTCTGCCGCTTCATCGCCGAACTGGCCAACCTTCCGCTGCGCAACGACCAACCCTTCGTGGGAAAAAGCGCCTTCGCCCACAAAGGCGGTGTGCACGTCAGCGCGGTTCTCAAGGATTCCGCCACCTACGAGCACATCCAGCCGGAACTGGTCGGCAACCGCCAGCGCGTCCTGGTCAGCGACCTCTCCGGCCGCGGCAACATCATCTACAAGCTCAAGCAGCACGGCCTCGCCGACCGCCTCGAGGAAAACACTCGCCGCGAACTCCTGGAGCGCATCAAGCAGATGGAGTACGAAGGCTACGAACTCGAAGCCGCCGAAGGCACTTTCGAACTGCTGGTCCGCCAAGCCCTCCGCCCCGGCATCCATTTCTTCGACGTGGAGAGCTACGAAGTCTCTACCCGTGCCGCCGCCAACACCTCCACTTCCACCGCCACCGTCACGGTCAAAGCGCAGGACGATATCCACTGCGCCACCGAATCCGGACACGGCCCCTTCGACGCCCTACACGTCTGCCTGCGCAAGTGCCTTTCGAAGCTCTATCCGCAAATCGCCGACGTCCGCCTCACCGATTACAAAGTCCGCGTCCTCGATTCCCATAAGGGCACCGCCGCTAATGTCCGCGTCCTGATCGAATGGAGCGACCACCGCCGCAGTTGGAGCACCGTGGGTGTCAGCGAAAACGTCATCGACGCCAGTTGGAAAGCCCTGGTAGACGCCATCCGCCTGGAGTTGATGCGCCTCACCGAAAAAGACGACACCATCAAAAAAGCAGTGGAAGACTACTGCTGGGGCGTCTAAGTGCCCTTACTCCCCGTACCCGTCCGGCACCAGCAGCGTGAGCGCCTCCGGCACAATCCGAAACTCGGCGGGCAGTGTCCCCCCCAACTCGCCATCGATCTGCACGTGGGCCCGCCGGTCGTCCGCCGCCGAAATGGTCACCCGATCCGCTCGCACCACCGTCACCCCGCGCATCCCGCTCAGCCGGTTGAGCGCCATCCCGGCAAAGTACTTCACGTACCGCGCCGAAGCAGCGCCCTCGAACAGGATCACTTCGAATTGATCGTGCAGCAGAGTCACGTTACGCGCGATCTCGAAATCGCCCCCGTAATTCCGTACTTTGCTCAAGAGTGCGAAAGAGCATTTTCGCTTCTCGCCCGCAATCTCTACGTCGAACTCGGCCAGCCGCTTGCCTAGCAGGCTCCAACCCGCCACCCAGTATGCGAATTTCCCCGTCCTCGCCTTCAGCGCCGCATTCACTCTGTAAACCACATGCGCATCCAGACCAACCCCCGCCATCAATAGAAAATGCCGCGCGACGCGGCCCCCATCGCTGGTTACGTGTCCCACCGAAATCCGCTTGGGTCGCAATTCGCCCAACCGGCGCGCCACCTCCTCCAAATTGCCGCCCAGCTTCATCTCCGTCGCCAGCACATTCGCCGTACCCGCCGGCAAGATCCCGAGCGGCACCTCGGTGCCGACCATGCCTTCCGCCGTTTCGTTGATCGTCCCGTCGCCGCCCGCCACTACGACGAGGTCCGCCCCGCCGGCGATATGCGCGCGCGCCATCGCGCCCGCCATGTTCGGCCCCGTGGTCGGGGCCACCGTCACCCGGTGCCCGTCGTGTTTAAGGATTTCCACCGCACGCTCGATTAGTGCGCTGCCGCTCCTTATTATTTTGCCCGCTCGGGGGTTGTAGATTAGTACCGTGTTCCTGTAGGTTGTTATGGTGTGTGCTCCCGGTTCCTCGTTAAATTATAGATGAGAGGCTAATGAAAGATCCTGCGCTCCAAATCGAGCAGCTCTCTGAAGAGCTCCGCCACCACGAGCACCAGTATTACGTTCTCGATGCTCCGGAGATTACCGACGCCGAATATGACGCGCTCATGCGCCGGCTCCAGGCCCTGGAAACCCAGCACCCCGAGCTGCTCACGCCAGATTCTCCCACGCAGCGTGTCGGCGGGAAACCGCGCGAGGGCTTCATCAAGGTGCTGCACAGCTCTCCCCTGCTCAGCCTCGAGAACGCCCTCAACGAAGCCGAACTCCGCGATTTCGACCGCCGCGTCCGCGACCTCCTCGGCGGCTCCGAATACCGCTACGTCACCGAACTCAAGCTGGACGGCCTCTCCATGGCCGCCCACTATCGCGACGGCAAATTCACCGAAGCCATCACCCGCGGAGATGGTACGGTCGGCGAAGACGTCACCGAAAATGCCCGCACCATCCGCTCCCTTCCGCTTCGCGTGAAGAGCCAGTTCCCCAACTTCGAAGTCCGCGGCGAAACCGTCATGAGCCGCCGCGCCTTCGAACGCCTCAATGCCGCGCGCGACGAAAAGGGCCTCTCCCGCTTTGCCAATCCGCGCAACGCCGCCGCCGGCTCGCTCCGCTTGCTGGAGCCGCGGCTTACCGCCGAACGCCGCCTCGAATACTACACCTACTTCCTGCTCACCGAAGGCCGCCCCGCCTTCGATAGCCATTGGAGCTCGCTCGCGGAACTGCGCCACCTGGGCTTCAAGGTCAACCCGCACAGCAAAATCTGCCAAACCATCGACGAAGTCTTCGAGCTCTGCAATTACTGGGAAGGCAGGCGCGAAGAACTGCCCTACGAAATCGATGGCGTCGTCGTCAAGGTGGATTCCGTGGAGCAACAGCGCCAACTCGGCTTCACGGCCAAAGCCCCCCGCTGGGCCATCGCCTACAAATACCCCGCGCGGCAGGCCACCACCACGGTGGAAGCCATTGAAGTCCAGGTGGGCCGCACCGGAGCCCTCACCCCCGTTGCCCGCCTCAAACCCGTGGAAGTCGGCGGCGTCACCGTCTCCCGGGCCACGCTCCATAACGAGGATGAGATCGAGCGCCTCGGTCTCGAGATCGGTGATGAGGTGGTGGTCGAACGCTCCGGCGACGTCATCCCCAAAGTGGTCCGCGTCTCCTCTCAGGGCTCTTACCGCAAAGCCTTCCGCCTGCCCTCTCATTGTCCCGTCTGCGGCAGCAAGATAGTGCGCGAAGCCGGCGAGGCCGCCAGCCGCTGCATCAATGCCAATTGCCCCGCCCGCCTGAAGGAGTCTCTGCTCCACTTCGCCTCCCGCGGCGTCATGAATATCGATGGCATGGGAGAGGCTCTTGTCGACCAACTCGTGGATCGCGATATCGTGCACAACGTGGCCGATCTCTATGACCTGAAAATCGAAGACCTCATGAGCCTGGACCGCATGGGCGTCAAGAGTGCCGGCAACGTGATCCGCAATATCGATCGCTCCCGCGCGAACCCTCTGCCACGAGTCGTCACCGCCCTCGGTATCCGCTTCGTCGGCGAGCGCACCGCTGTCTTCCTCGCCGAGGCCTTCGGCAACATGGACGCCATTGAGCACGCATCGCTCGAAGAGCTCCAACTGGCCGAGGAAGTCGGACCCAAGGTCGCCGAGGCCGTGGTGCAGTTTTTCAGCGAGCCCGGCAACCGCGAACTGGTCGACCGCCTGGGCAAGGCCGGCCTTCAGTTCACCTACGCCGCCACCCGCCCCAAGGCGGGCCCTCTCCGGAGCAAAACCCTGGTCATCACCGGAACCCTGCCCACCTTGAGCCGCGATCAGGCCAAGCAGTTGATCGAGCAGGCCGGCGGCAAAGTCAGCACCGCCGTGAGCAAGAAGACCAGCTACGTCGTGGTCGGTGAGGATGCCGGAAGTAAACTCGTCAAAGCCAAGGAACTCGGCATCCCCACCCTTACCGAGGATGAACTGCGCCTTCTGGTCACCGTCGCATGAGCCGGGTCTGGGGAATTTCCCATATCCGCGCTTGGATGACGCGCCCTTTGGCCCTGCTTACTGCTCTTTGATCAGCTTCTGGACCTTCTTCATACCGCTGCGGATTTCGTCCGTGGCATCCACCATCTGGTTGGTGTCGTAGATCACGCGCGGCGTCAGAAAGACCACCAGTTCGGTACGGTCCTTAGAGATAGTCTTGGCGCCGAACAACGCGCCGATTCCGGGTAGCCTGTGCAGGAACGGCACACCCGCCGAAGCCTGCAGGTTGTTTTCCTGGATGATGCCGGCGATGGCCACCGTGTCGCCGTCCTGCACGGTGACCTGGGTCTGAAAAGACCGGTTCGAAAAGGAAGGCGATTGAATGCTGCTTGTTGCCGACGCCGCCTGCGGCGAACTTACGTTCTGGTTGATCTGCATGGTCACGATACCGCTCGAGTTGACCCGCGCCATGATGTTTAGTGTGACGCCCGAACTGCGGTTGGACACCGTGTTGGTGAACAGCGAACTGCCGCCTTGCTGGACTCCGCCGACCGCTTGCGAGGTCAGCACCGGCACGTCATCGCCCACATTCATCGAGGCCGGAATACTATCCGTCGCGATGATGCTCGGCGCCGAAATTACCCGCGTATGGCTGCTGGTTTCCGACGCCGTCACCGCGGCCAGCAGTTCGTGACTACGCAGCACCAGCGCGCCCGTGGTGAGTGCGACTCCGCTCGCGCTCGAAGCCGCGTTCAGGATGCGCCCGGCCATACTGGTCTCTTTCGTGCCCGAGTTTTTCGTCTGCAGGTAGGCTGTCACGCCCGCCGCGAACGCCCCTTTCAGATCCACTTCATAAATCTTGGCGTCAATCAGCACCTGCCGCGGAGCGATGTCCAGTTGGCGCAGTAGTCCCAGAATTTGCGCGTATTCTTGCGGCGTGCCCTGAATCAGAATCGTATTGTCGAACGGGTTGGGAATTACGTGAGGCACGCGCTCATTTCCCTGCTGCCCGCCGGTTGCCCCGGCGCCCATGTACTGGCCGGTCTGGCCCACCGCGTTGGTCTGGCCCGGCCCACCGCCGGTGCCAGCCGCCATTGGCGACCCGCTCGCGGCTTGAGAATAACCGCCATAGCCCTGGTTGCCATAACCTCCCATGCCCTGGCTTGGATAACCCATGCCCCCGCCCATCAGCGCGCCCATCATCTGGTACGTGCCCCCGCCGCCCATTTGGCCGCCAAACTGGCCTCCCATTTGACCGCCGAACTGGCCCCCCATTTGACCGCCGAACTGGCCCCCCATGCCGCCACCGCCGCCCATGCCCTGCTGGTTCGCCATGGCGCCCAGGGCCATCAGCGCGAATGGGTTGCCGCTGTAAAGCGCCATGATCGCCATCGCCACCGTGTCCGCCCGCGCGTACTTCAGCCGGTAGACGTAGCTGTTGACCGAGCCTGCCGAAGCCTTCACCGCGATATCCAGCTTGCCGATCCAGCTCTCCACCTGGATGAAAATCCCCGGATTCGGCGCCACCGCGATAATCGTGTTGATGCGGTCCACCGGAATGAATTTCACCGACCCCGCCGCCTTGTCCGAAAGCGCGTAAGCCTTGAAGACCTGATCCAACTCCTTCTGCAAGTCGCTGGGACGGCTGTTCTCCACTTCGAACAATCGCACGCGCTGTCCGGCGAACTGATCGCTGTCGAATAGTGCGATCAGATCCATGGTGCGCTTCATGCTGCGCGCGTTATCTTCGATCAACAGCAGGTTGGCCGGGTCGTACACGCTGACAAATGCGCCTTCCCCAAGAAACGGCTTCACCAGATTCTGGATCTCCGCCGCCGTGGCGTACTTCAGGAAGATCAGGTTCATCACCATCCGCTCATCGTCCGGCAGCGTTTTCGAATCTATGTTGACCATCGGCGAAAGCGGCAACTGGTTGATGCGGTTTACCGGCACGATGCGGTACGTATCGCCCACCTTCACCATGGCGCTGCCATTCACCCGCAGGATGGTCTCCAACAGCGGCATGTAGTCCACTGGCTTGACTTCTCCGTAGGTGAAGATGGATACCGTACCCTTAACCCCCGGGTCGAGGATGTAGTTGATCTTCAGCCGCTTTGCCAGCAGATCGATCATCTCGGTAAGCGAGGCGTTGGGCATAATAAACGCGCCGCTATCGGTGAGCCGCGGTGCACTCGTGGCGAGAGCGTTTTGCGGTTGGGTGGCTGGCTGGCCCCCCGGTTGTCCCGGCTGCGGCGGCACCGGCTGCGGCGGCGCCGGCTTAGGCTGCTCCTGAGCCGGTTCCGGCGGCCCGACCACCCGGGACGGAGCAACCTGTGCCACAAGCACGCAACTGGCGACGAGTGCCGCCAGCATCAACCGAAGAGGGAACGAGAGGCGCATGATTAGTCCTGTTTGGAAACTGTGGTGTTGTTGGCTTGGGAGTTTTGCAGGGCGGCCTTTTCGCTCTCATCCAGATCCGCTTTCTTCTTCTCCCATTTCCAGACGCCGAACGGGCTCAACCGCTCGAACCGCACTTTGTCGCCATCTTCCGTGGCCTTGATGCCGGCGCCGCTGAGGGCCTCTGGCGTGGCAGCACGTTCCGGACTGTCTTCCAGGCGCGTCATTCCGAAAGGCGTCTTGCGGTAAATCCACTTCTTGCCCTGGGGATCGGTATACCGGTAATCGCCGCCGGCTTCCTGCACCGCGTCCACTGGAACGCCTGCCGGCTTGGCGTCCGCCGCTTTTGGCGCTGCCTTGGCCGCCGCCTTCGCGGTCTGCTGCGTCTGTTTCTTTTGGGCCTGAGGGTCCGCCGCTGAAAGCGCCAGAACGGAAACGAAAACTACGAAAAACAGTTTCATATGAGCCTCTCTTTACCGTCCTACTTCACCGGATCCCAACGGCACGACTTGCCGAACGGGGTGGTGATGATCGTCTTGCGGAATCCGCGATCGATGGTCCCTTCCGGCGACGAGTCATTCGGCAGGCATTCCCGAAATCCGAACGCCGTGGGTTCGCCCGCACCGAGGTTAGATTTGATCGCCGGCGGGGGCGGCGCGCTCGCGGCCGGTGAAGACCGCGTATCCGTCACCGCGGCCGCCGCCGTGTTGTCCGCCAACTCGCGCAGCGAACGCCGTGCCACCTGCCCATTGAACGTCCAGGCGAAAGTGATGTCATTAGTATTGACGTCCACCAGCTTGAATTGGCCGATGGTCTCCCCAGGTTTAATCGCTTTCTCCGGCATTCCGGGCTTTTCCACCAGCAGCGCCATCGGTCCATCCCCGAGATTCATCTGCCCGTGAAAGCCCGGCAGCGCCGGCATGGGCGGTGGTGGTGGCGGCGGTGGCGGCAATTCTACCGCCACGTTGGGGTCGCGCGAGGGATGAAACAGGTTCTTCATCGCCACGTCCTTATAACCCGATGGCAGCACCGGAGCGTCGTTGGGCAGCGGGACGAATGGCGGCGTCGGCTCCGGCGAAATACGCACCGCGCGCAATGCCGCTTCCCGCGCTTTCGCTGCCTTATACTCATTACGCAACTGGACGCCGCCATAAATCACTACCAGCGCCAGCACAGCGTTCAATAACACCAATTTGCGATTCACAACGCGCCCCCGCTTTTCTTCTCCAGGGCCAACTTCTTAGACACCACACCCGAGAGAGTCAGCCGTACCTGGATGGTCTTTTTCTTGTCGGGGCCGCCCGTGATTTGGATCTGGTTGGTGGAGAGCAGTTCCGGTTCGTTAGCCAGCGCCGCCAGCAAGTTCACCAGTTGCTCGATCAGGCAGGTGAAGCGTACCGTCACCGAAGCTTCACCGTAATCGTTGTCAAAGGGCTTGACGCGCATGTCCTCCAGGCCGCGGATGTCGATTCCATTGATCGCGCCCACCTTGTGCAGCAGTTCCTGCAACTGGGCCTGCGCCTGCGCGCTGGTCTCCGCCTTGAGCATCCCCTTCTCTCGCGTGTCCAGTTCAACAGAGGCCTGCTTCAGGAGAGCTTCCTTGCCAGGGACGGTAGCTGCAATCTGGCGCAGGCGCTGCAGGCGCTTCTCCGCCATCGGCACGGATTCGGAGGCCGGGACCACGGCCGACGACCGGTCGGCCAGCACGAAGAAACGGAGTATCAGGATGACGGCCACGCCGGAGATCCAGAGGATGGCGGTCTTCCGGTCGAGCGTTCCGAAACTCATTTGCCTCTCCTCCGGTTGGTGCGGATCTGGAACGTCTCCCCGCTGGCCCGGGCAGCGGAACTCTGAATCTCCGTCTTTTCGAAGAACGGAGACGCATCCAGAATCTTCAACAGCGGCGCCGTCTGCGGCGTCTCGCCCATGATGCGCACGGAATCGCGCGCCAGATCGATGCTGTTACTCCAGGCCGGCGGTTCCAGCAGACGAGTCAACTCATTGAGCGCGTCGAGATCCGTACGTGTCTGCTTGCGAAACTGGTCGAGCAGGAGCGCCCGGGCGCGCGTGCGCCTGGTTTCCTTGTCCAGCGAATCGGCGCGTTTGTGCAGTGGCTCCAAGCTAGCGATCTCGGCGCCGATCTGCTTCAGGTACTGTTTTTCGCTCCAGGAGGCGTAGGCCACCATGGAACCAGCCACCAGGAGGAGGAGGGTGGCCAGCACCATGGTCGGGACGAACACCGCGCGGGAGTTGAAACGGCGATACTCCGGAGGCAATACATTGGCCGCCGGAGCAAACCGGGGACAAGCCCCGGACAGAGCCGCCGCATACGGCAGCGCATTGCGCGAAAGGTCGTTTTCCACCGGATTGACTGCCGGCTTGGGCAACATCTCTTCCAAGGTTCTGGGGGCGGTGTCCGGCGCCAGGCGCAGCTCAGAGAGCGCCAGCATGGTGGCGCGCCGCGGGGCCAAGTCGAATTCCGCGCTGAACAGCGGGCGCGCCGGGCTTTCTCCGTAGACTTCCATTGCGCCGCCGGCGGAGCGGCTCAGTGCCACGAATCCCTCGCCCGGCAGCCCCGCGCCATTGAGCCGGATGCTCGCGTGTACCACCGCCGCCGAAAACGTGAAACTGCGCACCGCGATTCCGCTCTCGACAAAAAGGGCCACATAGCGCTCTATGGTGCTACGCAGCACGATGCCCACCAGCACGCCGCCGTACTCTAGCGGCGACCAGCCCCACACCACATCGTCCTCGCCGTAGGGGTGGAGCGTATCCAGTTGGAACCGGATGGCGCCCTCAATATCCTTGGCCGCCACACCGGGCAGCGCAATCTGGCGAACGATCACCTCCCGTCGCGGCAGCAGGACCGTGGCGCTGAGGCGTTGCACGCCCGACGCCTTCAGGAAGCGCGCGTACTCCGCCCCCCACTCGGCCGCGGGACGCGTGGCGTAGTTTTCGATGGTCAGACGGCCCAGCACGTGGACCTTGTTGGGGCGCACCCGGGTTATCGCAATTTCGAGATTCGTGGCGCCGATTTCAAGGCCCACGCCGGAGCCAAAGGCGAGCAGCTTCCGGAAGTCTGGGGAGATGGAAAAATCCAGGGGCATGTGGCTAGTTGCTCCACGTGGTGTCGTACCAGCGGAGGATGTGGATGGGGGGAGAGTAACGGCCGGATAACATATAGCTGACCTGCGCCGCCACCGTCCGCTTCATGTCCGAAAGCTGCCCGTTGGCCAGTCGCACCTGCGCCGTGGCGCGGAGGGTGAAGATGGAGTGGTTCCCCAGGCGCAACGCCTGCCCGGCCGGACCGAGCATCGGCGCAAGTTGCGCGAGGCTCTCGGGGGTGAGCGGCGCAATCCGCCGCAGCCGCAGCAGCGCCTGGACGCCATCCGGCGTCATTCCGAGCGCCGCCAGCACCGCGGGGTCGGCGGTGCTGGCATCTACAGGACCTTGGGAGCCGAACACGGACAGACATTCCACCAGCCCGCTGCGCCGTATCAGGCGGGGCTGGCCCGGCCCGAGGTCGCCCTGGGCCGGGACATAGGTGCCGTAAAAAATCTCGGGGGTAATGCCTCTCACCGAAAGTAATTCCTCTACCTCTTGCAAAGACGCCCCAGACCCCGGAAAAGACGGACCTGGCGGCGCAGAAAGCGCCCCACCATCGCCGCCCCTTCGGGCGAGGATGCCGTGCGTGATCTCCATGGCCTGGCCCGGTTCCACGCCAAGCGCCGTCAACAGGCGCATCAAGCGGTCCGGAGGCACGCTGTTGACGTCCAGTTTGGCCGCTTCCGGGATCAGTTCGACGTGCGCCACGCCGGTGGGAAAGGTGTAGTCCACCCAGGCCGCGCCCAGCTTGATTTTGCGCTCCCCCTGGGGGGAGACGTCCCAGAGCAGTTCAAGCGCGGCGCGGTCCACCGCGCCCACCGCCAGATAGTAGCCGCGAACTTCGTCGAGTGCGGTGGAGGTGCGGTCGGTTTCCCCGCGCACCGTATTGGCCAGCGAGAAGGCCACGGCGGCAAGGGCAGCCGAGATCCACAGCACCATCAGCAGGGCACTACCGCGGGTAGGACAGACCATCGCCTTTCGTGGCCTGTCATGCCTTGCCAAACCACGAGTGCCAGGGTCGAAAAACCACCCCGCATATCGGTGAACTCCCTGAGCCTCGCCAAGTTTTTCATGGGATTTCGCGGGCCGAAGGCCCATCTCGACAGACGACAAAAGGCGATCGTCTGTCCCACATGGTCCCTTCCCACTAGTCGCCATAAGGGATCTCCGGGTGGCGAAAGACGCGGATAGGGGCCACCACGCTGATGGGCTGAAGAAGCGAGGCGTCCGGGTCTAGCGGCGCCATGTCGATGCGCACCGCCCGCGGCCAGATGGGACCGGCGAAGCGTGGAAACCAGGCGAGCGGCAGGGTCACTTCCGGCGGCTGGTCCAGGTAGCTGAAGCGGCAGAAGGCCAGCTTGTCGGCGAGTACGAAGGAATTCGGCCCGGCGGACGTGGGATAAAACTTTCCAGGGCCGAGGCACAAGCGGCCGGCCGCCACCGGTCCCTGATAGGGGATCTCGTTGACCACCAGGCGCACGCCGCGGCCTTCCGAGCCCGGGATGACGAAGATCTCCAGAATCTGCGGCTGCCCGCGCCACGCGCCTTGTAGCGAGAACGTGGACACCAGGCGCATGGTCTCGGGCTCGCCCTGGAAGAATAGGGTCTTGGTCCCGCCGCCCTCCATCTCCGCCCCGCACTGGGCCACCACCGGGACCAGGCCTTGCAGTTCTTGCTCCAGAATCCGCTGCGCACCGGCCACGCGCCGGTTATCCATCAGCTTGGTTTGGGTCTTGGAGTAGGCATTCAGCCCGATGCGCAAGGCGAACAGCAGCCCGACCGAGAGCAGGCTTAACAGCAGGACCGCGATCAATAGCTCCATCAGGGTCACGCCGGCGGTGGGACGGCGTCTCATCGCGGCGCCTCCACATCCTCCGGCCGCAGCGTCCGCCGCCGGTAACTCTCCAACGGGAAGGCGCGCCGCTGGCCCCCGGACATCCACCAGATTTCCAACTGGATGCGGTCCAGTACGTAGTCGCCCGCCGCTGGCGAGGGCGATGCTTTCTCCGCCACGGTGACCTGCGCGCGCCAGCCGCACTCAAGGCCGCCGGTGATTGCCGGCTCGAACAGACCTTCCTGCGGCGCGTTGAGCGTCACGCGCGGATCGGTCAGCAGGCCATTCATGCGCAGGCGCGCCAACTGGACAACGCGGTCGTAATCGCGCAGGCGGGCGGCATTGCGGGTGGAGCTGGAGATGCCGCTCATCAGACCGGCCACCGCGATCCCCATGATGGTGGTGGCAACGATCATTTCCAGCAGCGTGAATCCGCGTTTGCCGCTCACTGGGCCTCGACGCTTTCCACGCGCGGAAAGCCGGTCATCGGGTCCAGCCGTACCCGCCGATGCGCGTTGCGGCGGTTCACCAATTGGATTCCGATGCCAGGAATGGTGGCCCCTGGAATAAAAAGGATGCGGCGCGGCTGGGCTGGGTCGCCGCCCTCCCCGACGGGAAGGATGGCCTCGATCCGGACACCCTCCGGCATCTTGAGTTCGCGCGTGAAACCGGGCTCGTTGGAGTACAATGTGAGCCGCCCTTCCTTGGGAGAGATGACCAGTTCGACAGGCTGCTGGTGGCGTTCCGCGCGATTCACCGCGGCGTTGAGGAAGGTGGCCACGGTATCGCCGGCGGACACCATGCGCACGTTGTCCAGCCCGGCCGAGGCCGCGGGGAAGCTGAGGCCCACGATCAGGGCGATAATGGCCACCACCACGACCATCTCCACCAGGGTGACGCCGCGGCGGGGGTGGTTCGGATGGTGGGGCGGACTCCCCGGTCCGCGCGGGACGCCCTCTTCCCGCTTCTCGCCATCGAGATAGCCTCCATCCGCACGCGGCAAGCCGACGGGGGCGTCGGCTGCGGACCAGGGGGTCCGCCCCACCCTATTTGTTTTTCCAACTGAGGATGTCGGCATTGATCCCTTCGCCGCCGGGTTGGCCATCGGCGCCGAGGCTGACGATCTCCGGTTCATCGGCCTGATGTTCGCCGGGGAAGCGGTAGATGAAGTCGCGGGCCCAGGCATCCTTGGGGATGTCCTTGGGCATGTAGGGGCCGTTCCACTGGTTGACATCCGCGGGCCTCATGCGCAGCGCCTGTAGGCCCTGCTCGCTAGTGGGGAAGGTGCCCGTATCGAGTTTGTAGGTACCCAGCGCGGTCATGAAATTATCGATCTGGGCGCGCGTGACAGTGACTTTCGCCTCATCCGCCCGCTTGAAAAGCGCTGGTCCCACGAGAGCTACGAACAGCCCGATGATGGTCACCACCACCAGCATTTCGATCAAGGTGACACCGGCTTGCCCGGAGCGTTTTCTGTTGGTCTTCGTAGTTTGAGCCATGGTTATATCGCCACATCGTTAATGCTCGTAATCGCGAGCAGCATACTCAGAATCAGCGCGCCGATCAGGACGCCCATCACCAGGATCACGACCGGCTCGAAGATCGCGGTGAAGCGCCGGATGGCGGCGCGGGTATCGGTTTCGTAAATCTCCGCCATGCGGGCAAACATCTGGTCGAGCCGGCCCGTCTCTTCGCCGACGGTCAGCAGGTGGGCAGCCAGCGGCGGGAAGACTCCGGCCTTGCGCAGAGGGCCCGCGATGCCTTCGCCGCGTTTGACGCCCAGCGCGACGCCGGCCAAGGCGCCGGAGAGGGTCTTATTATTCAGCGTGGCGGCGGCGATGCCCAGCGATTGCACCAGAGGGACGGAGTTGCCCACCAGGGTTCCCATGGCGCGCGCGAAGCGGGCGGTTTCGGCCTTCAGGAGCGCGTCGCCCAGCAGTGGAAGTTTGAGGCGCGCCCCGTCCCACCAGAGGCGTCCCGCGACGGTGCGGGTATAAACCCGCCAGATGATCAGAGCGGCGGCCAGAGCGCCGGCGCCAACCCACCACCAGGCCGTCACCACGGTGCTCACTTCCAGCAGGATCTTGGTTGGCAATGGGATCTTCATGGTGGAATCGCTGAAGATGCTGGCAAAGCGCGGCACCACGAAAGTCAGTAGGAGCACGATAGACGCGAGACCTACTCCGGCCAATAGCGCCGGGTAGATCATCGACGAGATGATGTAGTTGCGCAGGTCGTCGCGCGAGCGCTCGAACTCAGCCAGACGCTCGAAGATCACGGCCAGAGAGCCCGATGCTTCCCCGGCGCGCACCATGTTGGTATACAGATCGCTGAAGTACTCCGGGTGCGTGCCCAGGCTGTCGGCCAGTGAGCGTCCGCCTTTGAGCACGCGCAGGATGTCGAGCACGATGAAGCGGAAACTGGCGTGCTCGGTAAGTTCGGCGGTGATGCTGAGGGCGCGGTCCAGCGGGACGGTGGCGTTGAGCAGAGTGGAAAGTTCCTGGGTGAAGAACAGGACGTCACGGCGGCCCTTGCCGAACGACGGCAGCTTGAACTCCAGGGCGGCTTTCCGGGGAGCCACGCCAACGTAGATCGGGGTGAGTCCCTGTTTGCGAAGTTCGCGCGCGACTACCTTGTCATTGTCGCCGGTCAGGCTGCCGGTGCGAACTTTGCCATCGCTGGCCACCGCGCGGAAAAAGAAAGTGGCCGCCATCAGAGTGCCTCACAGTGACGGAAAACACAAGGCAGCGTCTTCAACGCAGAGGCGCAGAGAGCGCAGAGGAAAGCGCAGAGAAGACCCAAAAACCGCCCAACGGAAGAATCAGGACTGGCCTTGTCCCCGAAGAGGCTCCGTCCACCCTGTTCCTCGTTTTCTCTGCGCTTATCTCTGCGCTCTCTGCGTCTCTGCGTTAAAGGTGTCGTCCGCATCAGAATTCCTGCGTCACGCGCATGACTTCTTCCACCGTGGTCACACCGTCCTGAATCTTGCGCCAGCCGTCTTCGCGGAGATTGCGCATGCCGTGAATGCGCGCGGTGCGGGTGAGGACGCTGGCATCGGCGTTATTCATGATCAGCTTGCGGATCTCGTCGGTGACATCCATCATCTCGAAGATGCCCATGCGCGAACTGTAGCCGCGCCCATTGCATTCGGGGCAGCCGGCGCCGCGCCAGGTGAGCACGCTTTCGCCTTCGGGAGAGAGCACCGTGCCGTTGGGCTGTTTACAGTGCGGGCAGATCACGCGCACCAGGCGCTGCGCCAGCACGGCCACCAGCGAACTGGTGATCAGGTAATTTTCCACGCCCATGTCGGTGAGTCGCGTAATGGCGCTGGGGGCATCGTTGGTGTGCAGTGTGGAGAAAACCAGGTGGCCGGTGAGCGCGGCGCGGATGGCGACGTCGGCGGTTTCCCGGTCGCGGATTTCGCCCACCATGATGACATCCGGATCCTGGCGGACAATGTGCCGCAGGCCGCTGGCAAAAGTGAGCCCGATCTGCGGATTGACGTGGATCTGGTTGATCCCGTCCATCTGGTATTCCACCGGATCTTCGATGGTAATGATCTTCTTATCCGGCAGGTTGATGCGTTTAAGCGCGGAATAGAGCGTGGTGGATTTGCCGCTGCCGGTGGGGCCGGTGACCAGGAAGATGCCGTGCGGCAGGCTGGTGAAGTGCTCCATGCGGGAGAGCATGTGGTCGTCGAAACCCAGGCGTCGGAGGTCGTAGAAATCTCCGGCGGAGCGATCCAACAGGCGCATGACGACACTTTCACCGTAGAGCGTGGGCAGTGTGGAAACGCGCAAATCGACTTCGCGGCCCACCACCTTAATTTTGATGCGCCCATCCTGCGGCAGGCGCCGCTCGGCGATATTCAGCTTGGCCATCAGCTTGAGGCGGCTGATGATGGCGGCCTTGAGCTCGCGCGGCGGCGGTTCCTGGTTGAAGAGCACGCCATCCACGCGGAAGCGCACGCGGAATTCCTTCTCGAACGGTTCGATGTGGATATCGCTGGCGCGCTTCTCGATGGCCTCGGCGATCATGGCGTTGACCAGGCGGATGACGGGCGCTTCGCTCGCCATGTCGCGCAGGTGTTCGAGATCGGCGCCGGCCTGCTCATCGTCGCCCTCGGCGTAGGTTCGCTGTTCACTTTCGCCGTAATTCCTGTCGATGGCGTCGAGGATTTCCTGCTCGGAGGCGAGCGCCGTATGGACCTGGAGGCCGCTGAAGGCGCGCACCGCGGCGATGGTCTCGAAATCCAGCGGATCTGCCATCGCGAGGGTGAGAACGTTGGCCACCAGCGCGACGGGAATGGCGCGGCATTGCCGCAGGAAGCGATGCGACAGGCCTTCGATTTCGGGAGCGGAGGGCGGCGCGCCATCCACGGCGACCAAGGGGATATCCAGTTGATCGCTAAGCGCGGCGAGAACATCGCGGTGGGCCACGGTGCCCATATCCACCAGGATTTTGCCGAGCTTATCGCCGCGCTCCACTTGGAGTTCCAGCGCGCGCTCAATATCCTCGGCTTCGATCTTGCCGCGTTCCAGCAGGATCTCGCCGATCCGCATGTTGCGCGGACCGAGGGGGGCCGCGGGTTGGGACTCGGGATGCGGGGGAAGGGTGGTAGCCACTATCGTTCTTCCGTTTCCACTCTGCCGGCGGCGGCGGCGGCGCGTTGTGCCCGCATGATGACTTGCGCGGGCATGCCCGTGGTATCTTCCCAAGCCCCGTAATACAGGCGGACCACCAGGACTATCTGCTGGCTGGCGGGAATCTGGGTAAACTTCGCCGCCATGTTGCGCATCATCTCATTCATGGCTGCCTTGAGGATCGGCATGCGTTCCACACGACGCTTGTGAACCCGCGCCACCAGTTCGGGACCGATCTTCTGGAGAAAGGGAGTGATGGCGGGGGTAACCACCAAACTGACTTCGCTGGTGAAGATAACCCCGTAGTCGTCGAGTTGGACGCCGCGCGTGTCGCCCAGCAGGTCCAGTGGCTCATTGACATCCGCCATGGTGACCAGGCGGTTGTTGAACGCCCGCTCCAACTCGCTAATGGCTGACGAAGGGATCCGGCCAGGCTTGGATGCGGGCAGGTTGGACGATGTGAGGGCCGCCGGTTTGACGATCTGGCACCACGCCGGGGTCAGGCTCAACAGGAGAAAGGCTAAGCCGGGTTTCATTTGACCTCCCCGCTTTCGGCCGGCTGAACGTACATCGCCATTCGCTTGGTAACCTGGTTGCGCTTGCGATCCGCCTCGGATTCACTGGTAATCCACCGGACACTGCGCAAGACCTCGTCGTTGCGGCGTTCGAAATCGGCGACCAGTTGCTTGTTGCTCTCGGCTTGGCGGGCTTCCACTTCCGCAACGGCTTTAGCGACGGCCTGCTGGATCTGCTGCTGCACCTCTTGCGGGTTAGGAGACACGGCGGCCAAGGAAGGAGTGACCGCCGTGTGACTCAGCGCGGGAGCCGGGTGGGTTGCAGCGAAATAGAAGATCGACGCGGAGAGCATGGCAAAAGAGGCGAACGCCAGGCGCGCCGAGGATCCCCAAAAGCCGCTGACCCAGCGGCGCAGGGGCGAGGGCTCGAAGATCTGATCGCTCACGAAGGCGATGCGCTGCGGAATTTCTTCGTCGCGCACGGAGAACAGAGCCGCCCCGGTCAGTTGCAGGCGCTCCAATTCTTCGCGACAGGCGCCGCAGGTTTTGACGTGGCATTCCACCTGGGCACGCTGCGGCGACGGCAGTTCCTGAAAGAAGTAGTCCTTCAAATCAAATGGCGAGCAACTCATGACACACCTCTTGCCTTCATGGGAGCCAGTTCGATTTTGAGCAGTTCGAGCGCGGTGTAGAGGCGGGACTTGATGGTGGAAACCGGGCAGGAGAGAATCTCGGCCATCTCCTCGAACTTAAAGCCCTGGTAAATCTTCAGTACGACCGCTTCGCGCTGCTCCGCGGAGAGGCGGCCCAAAGCGCTGGCGACGGCCAAGGAGAGTTCGATGGGAAAGACCGAGCTTCCGCCCACGGTGATTTTGTTCTCCGTGGATTCGGGCTCAATTTCGTCCACATCGGTCTCCGGCTTCCGCTTGCGGAACATGCTGTATGCCTCGTTGTGCGCGATGCGGTACAGCCAGGGGGCGAAGCGGCCTGGATCGTCGAGTTTGCGGAGGTTCTGGTAGGCTTTCAAGAAAGCGTCCTGCGTCAAGTCCAGAGCGTCTTCCCGGTTGGCCGTAATCCGCAGCAGGTAATTGTAGACACGTTTCTCCCAGCGGGAGACGAGGAGGTTGAAGCTCTCCACGTTGCCCCGGGTTGCCTGGCGAATCAGGTCGGCATCTTCAACCGCCCGAAAAATCAATCTCTGGCTCCTTTTGACTAGACGCAGCGCGCTCGTAGAAAGTCGGACGGGATCTCCTCAGTTTAGCGGGATTTCGGGGGGGGTGGCGAACGGGGCTACAATACAATTGGTGATCCGAACTTGGCTGGCACTGGCGGTCCTCTGTGCGGGGACGGCCAGGGGAGCAGGGCCATCCTACTCCGCAGACAGCATTGGCAACACCTCGAGTGGGACTCTGGGGCCGTTCGCGCCGAATTCCATCCTCTCGATCTACGGAACAAACCTGGCACGGTCCAGGCACGAGCTGGTGGGTTCTGATCTGGTTGCCTGCCCTGCCTCGCGGGCGGGACGCTGCCTTCCCACGGAGATGAACTACGTCCGGGTTTACGTGCAGGGCCTCACGCCCGTGCCACTGTTGTTCGTTTCCGAAGGGCAGATCAATTTCATCATGTCCAGCGTGGAACGCGCGGGCCCGGTAACGGTCCGTGTGGTGACTGAAGGCATCTCGGGTCCAGAGGTCACGGTGACCCTGGTGGATGCGGCGCCGGCACTGTTTCCTAACCCCATGGCGGTTGGCTACGCCATCGCCCAGGACTCGAACTACAATTTGCTGACGGCGGACGCACCGGCGCACGCCGGAGACACGGTGGTGATCTACGCCACCGGCTTGGGGCAGACTTCGCCCAACCCGGCGGTGGGCGAGATTCCCAGCTACGCAGCCTCCATCTGCCAGTTGAGCCAGACGACGCCACCGACATGCTCGTCAGTGCTGGCGTTCGCTGCGCTGAAGGTGACGTTAAACGGCAGGGCGGTGGACCCGATACTGATCAAATATGTAGGTCTGACGCCGGGGTCGGCCGGACTGTATCAGATCAACCTCCACCTGCCGGAGGGAACCGGAAGCGACCCCGAGATCCAGGTCACGGCGGGGAATCTGACGGCGCAAGCCGGGCTCAAACTGCCGCTGCGCTGAGGAAATCCGGCAACTTTCCCGGCCTCCGGCGCGTTAAACCGTATAGGCTAGAGCATTAGGAGTGTTTCGGATGTCGATACGGTCACTACTGGCTACCACTTTCGCCGTCGCGGGACTGCTATCCGCCCAGGACGCCGCGCCTGCGCCGGCCGAGTTCACGGTCGAAACCGGGGCCAAAGTGCCGCTGGCCCTAATCAACAGCGTCAGCACTAAGCATTCAGTGGAAGGCGACCGGGTTTACCTGGAGACGGTATTTCCGGTGCTGGTGAATGGGCGCATCGTGGTCCCGGTGGGCAGCTATGTAGCCGGCACGGTAACGCAGATCAAGAAGCCGGGCCGCGTGAAGGGCCGGGGCGAACTCTACGTGCGCTTCGATTCGTTGACGCTGCCCAACGGTGTGACGCGGGATTTCCACGGCCGCATCGGCAGCCTGGACGGCAATGCCAAGGATGAGTTGGACCGGGCGGAAGGCAAAGTGCGCAGCGAAGGCAATAAGAGCGGCGATGCGCGGTCGGTCGGCGAGGCGGCGGCGGCGGGCGCCAGCATCGGGGTGATCGCGGGCGGCGCGGCGGGGCACTACGGCATGGGCGCGGGAATCGGCGCCGCGGCGGGTGCGGCGGCGGGCATGGTCGGCGTGTTACTTTCGCGCGGTCCAGACGCGGTGCTGGCGCGGGGAAGCACGCTGGAGATGGTGCTGGACCGGCCGATCAGCTTTACGGAAAGCGAATTAAATTTCGGCAACTACCAGGCGCCGCGGGGCGCCATCGCGGGCGCGCCGGAGGCGGTTGGCGCGGAACGGGGACGCTCAACGCTTCCCCTGCCGCGACGGCGCTAAGATTTAGCTCGTTAAGTAACGGCTCCAATCTCCATCGGCGACCGAACACCTCAACCCAACACGAGATGGGGATAGCGCCAGTGTAGTGTCCACGAAATTGGTGGGCACACGAGCAACGGCTGCACTTATCGTGGGGCGGACCCCCTGGTCCGCGGCCGACGCCCCCGTCGGCCTTCTCGCGCGTGGCACGTGACCGACCCAATTGTGCCGGCAGCGGGACGAGGACGTCCCGCGCAGGCCAGACATCTGAGGGGTCTAGTCAAGGGTCTCTTTGGTTTTTTGTTCGTTTTTCAGAGCGAGTTTTTGAAAGCTTCCACAGGAAGTCCACCGGATCGGCAGCTCGAAACGACCCGATGTTTTCGGCTGCGCCGGAGCCCCGTTGCGGGTTTTCAAGGCGAGTTCGTACTTCGTGTCATCGTAGGGCG
>JANYAH010000012.1 GCA_025361425.1 Candidatus Solibacter sp.
AAAGAAGAAGCCCTGGGACGGAATTCCAAGGTGATGGATCACGTGTTCTACCTCACCGACGTGAACGGTCCGCGCCTGCAAAATTCGAAAGGTTACCGGGCGGCGGGCGATTGGGCGGTGAAGCGGCTGAAGGAATATGGCCTCTCCAACGTCCAGTTGGAGAAGTGGGGACCGTTTGGCAAGGGCTGGAATCTGGAGCGCTATTCGGGACACATGCTGGAACCGCAGTACCAACCGATCATCGCCATGCCGGTAGGGTGGACCGCGGGGACGAATGGCGTGGTGAGTGGGAATCCGATTCTGGTGGCACCGAAGACGCAGGCGGAACTGGATGCGTTCAAGGGGAAGCTGGCGGGCAAAATTGTGATGATTTCGCCGAAGCGGGATCTGGCGATGTCAACGACGCCGCTGGGTGTGCGCTACAGCGACGCGGAGTTGCAGGAGGTCGAGACGGCGCAGATCCAGATTCCGGGAATGTTCGGACGCGGAGGGCCGGGCGGGACTCCGGGTATGCCCGGTGGCCGCGGCGGGGTTGCCGGCGGCCTGAGCCCGATGGTGGTGCAGGCCTTCCTGAAGACGGAGAAACCCGCGCTGGTGATCCAGATCTCGCGGATGGGCGACGGCGGCACGCTGCAGGGCGGCGGCATGGCGAACCGCGACGTGACCGACAACCTGCCGACGCTGGTGATGGCGGCGGAGCACTACAACCGCATCGTGCGGCTGATAGAGCACGAAATCCCGGTGAAGCTGCAGTTCGAAATCAAGGTCAGCTTCGACGACGTCGAAGCATTCAACGTGATCGCGGAAATTCCGGGCAACGCGAAGAAGGACGAAGTGGTGATCGTGGGCGGCCACTTCGATAGCTGGCACTACGGCACGGGCGCCACCGATAACGCGGCGGGCAGCGCCATCGGGATGGAAGTGATGCGCGTCTTGCAAAACCTGAACCTCAACATGGACCGCACGGTGCGTCTGGCGTTGTGGGGCGCAGAGGAGGAAGGGCTGATGGGGTCGCGCGCCTACGTGAAGGCGCATTTCGCGGACCCCACCACCATGAAGCCGACCGCGGAGCACGAGAAGGTGGCGGGCTACTGGAATATCGACAACGGGACCGGCAAGATCCGCGGCATTTACTTGCAGGGCAACGAAATGTGCCGGCCCATTTTCGAGAAGTGGCTGGAGCCGTTCAAGGACATGGGGGCGACCACCATCACCAATCGCAACACGGGCGGCACGGATCACCAGGCCTTCGACAGCGTGGGTCTGCCGGGCTTCCAGTTCATCCAGGACAAGATGGACTACGAGACGCGCACGCACCACACCAACATGGACACATACGACCGCATACAGGCGACGGACGTGTTGCAGATGACGGCGATTGAAGCGTCGATGGTGTACCTGACGGCGGTGCGGCCGGAGAAGTTGCCCCGCAAACCGCTGCCGGCTACGCAGCCGGTCCGCGGTGGCACCGATGCGCCTACGGCCAGCGCTCCGACCGGGGGACGCGGCGGAAACTAGAAGGCGGCGCACCAGTGAAGAGGTTGCGTTCATGTGCGGCGGGTTCCCAACCCGGAAAGCGCGCAGAGCCCGAAGGGCGAAAGATAGTAGCCCACGGCGCACAGCCGTGGGTACCAGGCGGGCGCGTTTGCCAGCCCCGGGACGGGGCGTAAGAAGGGACCGCCGCATTCGTTCTTCCGCCCCGTCCCGGGGCTGAGCCGTCTTTCTCCCACTGCGGGCGCACTGCGCTACCATCTTTCGCCCTTCGGACTGGGCCGCGTGAAAATCGTCGCGGCGCGCGAAGAAACTGGTGGATAGTAGTCGATGAAAGGAACCGCCTCTACAGCGTATTCCGAAACGGGCGGAAGTAGGGGTAAGTCCGGTCGCAATTCCGGCAACGGCAACTCAACCACCCGCTGCGCGTGGCGCTCGCCGCGGCCTGGCCGGTACCACAGTACAGACAGACATTGAGGTAGCCCGATTGTTCCACCGCGGGCTGCGCCGGTATTCTCTCGAAGAAGAAAGCCCAACCGTATACCGAAAGGTCCGTGCGCCACCAGCGGTCCAGAAGCCGCGTGCCCACATAGAGCGTCCGCTGCGCGAAGCCGGCCGCGCTCCGGGAAAACCACCCGATTATCCTCATGCGACGCGGCAACACCGGGTGCGGGGCATCCAGCAGTGCCATCAGCTTGCGCAGGTACACAAAGGACGAATAGAGCTTGTGCCATCCCACCAGGCGAACGTTGAGGCGTTGTTCCACGAGGCGGATCACTTCATCTTTGCGGAACCGGTTGACGTGGCCGCCGCCTAAGTACACCAGCCGATAGATGGCGTCACACAGACTGTAACCATTGGGCACGGAGATATAACACTTGCCACCCGGTTTCAGGACGCGCGCCATCTCGGCCAGCGTCTCGTCCAAGGGGGCCAGATGCTCCAGTGAATGATGGCAAATCAGCAAATCGATGCTGCCGTCGCGAACGGGAAGTTGATGGCCTTTGCCAGCGACGCGGCTGTATCGAACCTTGGTAGTGAACGCCCGTGCGTCGTCGTCCAGTGCCAGCCAACGGCAAGAGAATTCGGCGCGCGGGAAACTCCCCGGACCGGAGCCCACATCCAGCACCCACTGATCGGATTTCAGTTGCGCTATCCAATCGTAGATGTCGGCAGGCATAAGTGGACAATGGCCCAGGGGCAGCCCCGGGCCACGCGCAAATCTAGAAGTTGACGATGGACGCGAACGACACCGGATCGAGCGCCGCGCCGCCTACCAGGACTCCGTCGATTTCGGGCTGCGCCATCAGAATCCGGGCGTTGTCCGGTTTGACGCTGCCGCCATAAAGGATGCGCACCGAATCCGCCGCATCCTTGCCGAACTTGCCGCGCACCTGAGCGCGGATGGCGCGGTGGGTGTCGGCTGCGATCTCGGGCGTCGCCGTCTTGCCGGTGCCAATGGCCCAGACCGGTTCGTAGGCAATCACGATTTTGGCGAACTGCTGCTCGGTAAGTCCGGCGATGCCCTTCTGGAACTGGGCGGCGAGCACGGCCTCGGTGTGACCGCTCTCGCGATCGGCCAGCAGTTCGCCGACGCACACGATGGGCGTGAGGCCGAATTCCAGCGCCGCCTGGGTGCGTTTGAGGACCGTCTCATCGGTCTCGTTGAAATACTGGCGCCGTTCGCTGTGGCCGATGATGGCGTGGCTGGCGCCCACGGCGAGAATCATGGGGCCGGAAATTTCGCCCGTGAAGGCGCCTTCCTTGGCCCACCCGATATTCTGCGCGCCGACGCGGATCTTCGACCCCTTGACGGCATCGACGGCCGCGGCGAGATTCGTGAAGGGAGGACAGATCACGATCTCACAGTGCGAGGACTTCTCGACCAACGGCCGGAATTTCTCGAAGAATGCAGTGGTTTCCGCGGGCGTTTTGTACATCTTCCAATTGCCCGACATGACAGGTGTTCTCATAAGATTTGCTCTAAAAAGCTTTGCCCGCGCGCCAGGCGCGCGCCGAAGTTTTCGGCGACGGTCTGGCCGATATCGCTCAACGTGCCGCGCACGCCAAGATTGACGCCGGCGTGGACCTTGGGGCCGGAGACCAGCAGCGGCACGTATTCGCGGCTGTGGTCGGTGGAGGGCGTCGTGGGGTCGCAACCGTGGTCGGCGGTGAAGATGGCTACGTCGCCAGCGCCCAGCCGGCTCTCCAATTCGGGAACCCAGGCATCGAACTGTTCGAGCGCGGCGCCATAGCCTTCCACATCGTTGCGATGGCCGTAGTTCTGGTCGAAATCCACCAGGTTGACGAAGATCAGGCCGCGGCCGGTATCCCGCATGGCCTCCAGCGTCTGGGCCATGCCCTCGGCGTTGTTATTGGTCTTGGTCGAATCCTGAATGCCGCGTCCCAGGAAGATGTCGAAGATCTTGCCAACGCCGTGCACCGGCACGCCGCGTTCGTGGAGTTGATCGAGCAGCATCCCGGGTGGCGGCGGGACCGCGTAATCGTGGCGGTTGGTAGTGCGCGCGAAATTGCCCGGCGCGCCAGCGAAAGGGCGCGCGATCACGCGGCCAACCTCGTGGGGTCCGTGGAGGATCTCGCGCGCAATCTCGCACATCCGGTAAAGTTCCCAGAGCGGGATCACTTCCTCGTGGGCGGCGATCTGGAAGACGCTGTCGGCGGAGGTGTAGACGATGGGCGAGCCGGTCCGCATGTGCTCCGCGCCAAGTTCCTTGATGATCTCGGTGCCGGAGGCGGCCTTATTGCCAAGGGAACGGCGGCCGGTGCGGCGTTCGAACTCGCTCATGATATCCAGCGGGAAGCCGTCAGGGTAGAGCGGGAAAGGCTTGGCGAGATGGATGCCGGCCATTTCCCAGTGGCCGGTGGTGGTGTCCTTGCCGGGCGATGCCAGGGTACATTTGCCATACGCGCCGGCGGGCGCGGCGGCAGGGGCAATACCGGTGAGCGGCATGATGTTGCCCAGACCGAGGCGCGCAAGATTGGGCAAGCGGATGCCGCGGATGCGGGCAATGTTGCCCAGAGTGTCGCTGCCCGCGTCTCCATATTGCACGGCATCCGGCATTTCGCCGATGCCTACGCTATCGAGAACCATCCAGATGACGCGCGAAAACGACACAATTCCACTCTAACATCTGTGCGGGCCACACCGTGAATGGGCTGCCTTTGCCGCACTCAAGCCGCAAGGCTGTGCTTGCGCAGCGGAAAATTGTCGGCAGTCGCACGAGGCGCGATAGTCGTTCAAAAGCCTCTCGATCTCTGGCATCGTGCTCATGAGAACAGCCCTTTCTGAATCCGAGGCGGTGCGGCGATGTTGCAGTGCTGCATGAACGCCTCGAACTTTAGAAAAATGTCTGACGAATCCGTGTGCTTGTCAACAGGGGCCGGGATGGCCCACTTGTCAACGTGGCCTTCGCGGTAGATGCGAAGGTGCGGGCACGGGATTTCTTCACCGTCCGGGTTGCGGTGCGGTGGGTCAAGGTCCAGGCGCATCAGTATGATTGCCGCCCTTGCCCGGTTTTGAAATGTCGCTTTGGTCAGCCTAATCTGAGCGCGGGTCACATCGAGCACGAACTTCTCCCGCTTGTCCACCGAGGTTAGTGGAATTGCCACGCTGTCGCCAGAAGGAAGCAACAACCACGAAACCCGGGATTAGTCTCCCGCCGCGGAATCCGGCCGGGGAGCGAAGTTCCAGCCTATGTTGGAGAGCATCGTCTGCCACTTTTCGCGGTGGGTCTTCAAGGTGGAAATCGCCAGCATCAGCAGGATTACGGCCACGGCGGCGAATACGGTCTGCGGGACGGTCAGGCTGTCCTTGATAAACCATGCGGCGTGGCCGTATACCAGTTCGATGTGCACCCAATAAACCAGTAGAGATGTGACGCCGAACTGGCGGATCCAACTCCAGCCCTCGCCCGCGCCGTAACGCGTCCACAGGAAGGCGAGAGAAACCATGAGGCACAGCGCCCCCACCTTGGTCAGCACCTGCGCCGGACTGTTGAGCCAGTAATCCGATTTCGCGTAGATGTTGAACGAGGAGTTGGCCATGTACTGGGAAACCAGGATCAACCCGCCGCCGAGCAGCGCGGCCCACTGCATGCAGCGTTCGTTCGCCTCGCGCGGGATGGCGCGGATCACACTGCCGGCGCTGATGCCGAAGGCCAGGTACGCGCCCCACGGGAAGATGCCGAAGGAATTGTAGTCGGGGATGATGTAGTCGCGGATCATCCACGGCACGCCGGACCAGTCCATTTCGGAGATTATCGGGGAGACCAAGGCGATCGCCAGGCCCAGTACGGCACACAGGCGAATACGTTCCACAGTCTTGAATAGGGCCATCCCCGAGAACAGCGCGATCGAGAGCCCCATGCAGTTCAATACATCGACCTTGAACAGGCCCTGCCACGGAGCGGGGGACCCGAATACCCAGAGTTGCAGGCGGAAGGCGAAGGCTAGGAAGAAAAGATAGCCGGCGCGGCGCAAGGATTGCTGAACCCGCTCGCGCGGCGCCAGGCCCTTGCGCTCGATGCTGTCCATCAGGAACGCCAGCGTAACGCCAGTGAGAAAGAGAAAGAGGGCCGGCGGCATTCCGCCCACGAACTGCGACAACCTGTAGGCCCCGGTAGTCTTCAACTCGGGCCGCAGAAAGGAGTGAAACACGTGACCCTGCAGCATGATCACGGCGCCCATGCCACGCACCCAATCCAAGTATTCCAAACGGTGCGAACTGGTCTTCGTCTTCTCCATACCTACTTCAACTTGCCGAACTTAACTCCCTTGGGAAGTTCCAGCTTCAAGGCGGCATCGGGAATACTCGGGTTCATTTTCATGCGGGAGTATGTGGATAGCACGTAGTCTCCACCGCCGGTGTGAAACTTCTGCTGTACGGTCCACCCTTTGTCGGAAATCCAGATTTCGCATTTTTTGACTTGGGCAAAAACTTCCCGATCCTTTGGCACCAGCACGATACGGGTGGTCTTTTCGCCGTTGATGGAATCCACCCCTCCCATCGTCACTGCATAGGCGTTCTGGAGATCCACGGAGTTACTGCCGAATCCGAGAAGCATGAACTGGTCCACTACCCCGCGGCTCTTCCCCAGGTCCACTTCCTGGGCTTCGTTGGATTGCGGATAAAACACTTGTACCTTGCCTCCGCCGATGGCCACCGTTCGCCGGCGGGGGTTGGTCAGATCGATGCGGATGCGGGTATCGTGCGCCCTGAGCCGTTTGACGATAATCGTGCCCGAGTCCGCGTCGTCCACGTTCACCACCGCGGTGTGCGACATCTTCCGTATATCGGCGGTCAGCCCCTTGAAGTTTAGCGAGGCCTCGTCCAGACGCGCCAGCGCCGCGTCCAGCGCAACGTCGGCGAGCGGCGCGCCAAAACTTGCGGCTGCGAGGCCCAGCAGGACGCCGCTCAGAATGGACAACGTACGAAACCAGCTTATGGCCAAACCAACTCCTCTAAATCGAAGACGCGGAACGGACGGGGACGGAGTACGCTCACGGACGCGCAAACGCCATGTATCCTTTCAGTTCGCCTTCCGAGTCGATAATCGGCTCGACCCGGGTGACCGACAGGCGCCGGTTGCTCATGCGAGACCGCAAGACCGCGGTGAGCTTAGCGACGCGCTGATTCTCGGCGGTTCCCGTAAGCAACTGCGCATCCACGAAGAACACCGAACTCCCGTTTTCCGACGGCAGCAAGGCAATGCTGCTGGCGTGCGGAATGCGAGGCTGATCCCGGAACCAGTCGCGCGGAGTCAGAAAGATGAACGCAAGGATGACGGCGACAATCACATCGTACTGCCAACTGGCACGCGGAAAGTCCCACAGGATGAATCGCTTCAGCATCTGCTACCCAATATTGTAACTCAAACATTTGTCAGTCACACGCGATCAAAAAAAAGTCTGCGGAGCGCAACTGCCCTTTTTACTATCACTTAGCCATTTAGGGCTAGTCCGGGAGGGCGTCCGCGCCGAGCCGGCGCCCGCTAAACTGTAGTCGGTAAGAGAGTTCCCCATCTGAACCCGCACCGCTCCCGGTGCGGGTTTCGCATTTTCCGGAGGTATTGATGATTTTCCGTTCGTTTCTCGCGGTAGTGTGTCTGGCTGCGTCGTCGTTCGCCGCCCCGCCGCTCACCATAATTCAGGACGTGCTGTACAAAGCCGACGGCACGCGTTTCAACGGCACCGTGACCATCAGTTGGACCAGTTTTGAAGCCATCGACCGTTCGGCGATCGCGCAGCAGACCACAACCGTTACCGTAGTGAACGGCAACCTGCAAGTGCAACTGGTGCCCAGCACAACCGCCACACCCGCCGCTTTTTACACGGTGGTCTACAACAGCGACGGACGGGTCCAGTTTCAGGAAACCTGGGCCGTCCCTTCCAGCGTCCAGCCGCTGCGCGTTCGCGATGTAAGGGTTGCAACCGCCGCCTTTGCGGGGGCGGATACCGTTGCCACCACGGTGCGGGAATCCGACGTCGTGGGGCTGATCAGCGATCTGGGCGCGCGCCCGCTCAAGGGCCCCGCGTATGCCGCGGGACGTGTCGCGTTCGTGAATTCCACCGGCGCCATGGAGACCGTAACCGGCACCCCCACGGATTGTGTCCGCGTGGATGGCTCTTCGGGACCGTGCGGCGGCACCCAGCCGAATTTCGTGGATAGCGATTCGCCCGCGGGGTTGGTGGATGGCGCCAATACCACGTTCACGCTGTCCGGCGTGCCCAGCCCCCCCGCCAGCCTAACGGTTTATCGCAACGGCATGTTGCAGAAGGTAGTGCAGGATTTCACCCTGTCCGGTAACCAGATCCATTTTGTGGCGGCGGCGGCGCCGCAAGCCGGCGACACCCTGCTGGCCAGCTACCGTCTGACCGGGGGCGCCAGCGACACGCCGCGGCTCTATCCCAATCCGCAGGTGCTGTGCAGCGGGCTTGGCGGGACCACCAATTCGAGCACGCTTTCTAGCATTGGGGTCTGTAACATCCCCGCCGGTTTTCTGGCGGCCGGAGACCGTGTGGAGATCCGCTTCGACCTCGACCATCCAGGTACCGCGGCAGGCTTCAGTTTCGAATTACACTGGGGCGCAACCACAGTGTTGGCGCGCACCGCATCGGCCGTGGACACGCAGGTCACGGGCCGGGCGGACGCCGCGCTGACTTCAACGGGCGCGCAGTTGAGCCACCAATCGTGGGGCACGTCCCTCAGCTTTGCGGCCGGCGTGGGCAAATCGACCGACGACTATGCAGCCGGCGTCACGCTGGATTTCGTGGCGAAGACGGTGCAGTCCGGCGAGACGGTGACCCTCAAGAACTTCACCGTGGTGCGTTTCCCGTAAAGCACGGACGGGGCCTGACCCCCGTCTGCGCTCACACTCAAATCGAAACGGCCGGCGGCGCGAGCGCTCCGGCCGGAATCCGTCTCAGCTTCATCCGCCTTCCGTTACTTGGTCAGCCCCTGTACATAGATGGCGCTGTAACCGCCCACCTTGGCCGCGGTGCCGTTGACCGTGACGATGTGGCCCATATGTTCGGCGGCGGAAGCCTTGGCGTCCACGCCTCCATCGCGCCTCGGATCGTGCTCTTCCGGCATCAGCATGTAGAGCGCGCCGTCCCTCGTTAGCAGGCCGACCGGCTGGCCGTTAGCGACGCATTTCTGCCCGCAGGCGCGATGCTTTTCGCCATGCTTGCCCAGTTGGATGTAGCATGAGAAATCCACGATCTCGCCCACCCGGCTGACCGCCCTTCCGGGCTGCGGCTTGCTATCCACGCCGGCCGCAACGGAAGTGGTGGACCACGGCTGATCGGGCTTGGTCCCAATGGAGGCCGCGGGCTTATCCCACGTGCCCGTTTCCACCTTCATCTCCGGATGCAGAATGCCGCCCATGGCGGGCGCCTTCTTGGCCGCTTCCTTCTTCTCCTGCGCCAGCATCGTCAATCCGGCCAGCGCCGCCACCGCTACTACTAAAATTTTTCGTTTCATTTTTCCCTCTGCCTTGCCAGCGTATCACACCCTTCAGTGAACTGAATTCTCCGCTTCCTCCGTTAATCCGCAACATGCGTCTCTGCGTTGAACCTCATCTCTCAGGCCGCGATTACCGATGGAACGCGTCCCCCGGCCGCCAATCCGGCAGCCTGTCCTGGTTGGCGATGTCCTTGCCAAGCAGAAACCCGAACTCGGCGGCCTGCCGCAGCGCCGTGAAATCCCAATCGCTCTGGAACTCATCCGATGGCTGATGGTAATGTTTGCTGTTGTACTCCTGGTGCGCCTGCTCGCCAAAACCGGCCGGCTTGCCGAGGAACGCGGTGGCGTGCCCAATGCTGAAAGCCGGAATCCCCGCGTGCGCCATCGGAAAATGGTCCGAGCGGAAGTAGTGCCCCGCCTCGGGCTGCGCGTCCAGCGCAATCCCCAGGTCCAGCCGTTTCGCAATCTGCTGCGCCAGCGGGTAGAGGTTGGTGCGCTCGGCCCCGGTGATCACCACGTTGGCGGCGCGGCCCCACGGGTAAAGCGCGTCGAAATTTAGATCCACCGCGGTCTTCGCCGCCGGAACCAGCGGATGCGCGGCGTAGTATTCCGAGCCCCTGAGCCCCCCTTCCTCGGCGGTCACCGACAGCAATAGCAAGCTCCGTTTGGGCTTCTGCGGCAGCGCACCCCAGATGCGCGCCAGCTCGATCAGAATCGCGCAGCCGGTGGCATTATCGATCGCACCGTTATAAATGGCATCGCCCCCCACCGGCGTGCCGATGCCCAGATGATCCCAGTGCGCACTATAGATGATGTACTCGTCCTTCAGTTTGGGGTCGCTGCCCGGAATCATGGCCGCCACGTTGCGCGTCTCCAGCTCCCGGATCTTCGACGCAATGTGTCCGCGCACCTGTATGCCCAGGCCAATCGGCTTGAAGTCCGCGCGCTCACTCGCCTTCAGCAACTCGTCCAGATTCCGCCCGGCCAGCGCCAGAAACTTCTCGCCCGCTTCGCGCGTCATCCAGCCCTGGAACGCCAGCGCCTTCCCCCCAAGCTCCAGTTTCACGAACGGCGCTTCCCTGCCCCAGGAGTTGCGTACCACGTCCCACCCGTAGCTGGCCGTCGCCGTGGTGTGAATGATGATGCAGGCCTTGGCCCCCCGGCGCAGCGCCTCTTCATATTTATAGACCCAGCGGCCGTAATAGGTCAGCGCACGCCCATCGAAAAACTTCGGATCCGTGGATGGTGGTTCGTTGGTGAACAGCACCAGCACCTTGCCCCTCACATCGACGCCTTTGAAATCGTCCCACTTGAACTCCGGCGCCGTGATCCCGTGCCCCACAAACACCGCTTCGCCATCAAACAGCGTGTCGGGACGCTGCGTCTGGCTGGTGCCCACGAAATCGTCGCCCCAGCGAAGGTCCAGAGCCTTGCCCCCTGCCCCGGCGCTCAACGTGACACCCGCCTGCGTCTCGATGCCCACCAACGGCACCTTTTGATAATAGGTGCCATTGTCGCCCGCCGGTTTGGCTCCCGCCAGCGCCAGTTGGGTGGCGATATACTCGGTCGCAATCTCCCCGCCGCGCGTTCCCGTGCCGCGCCCCTCCAGCAGATCGCTCGCCAGGAAACGTGTGTGCTCGCGAATTCGCTCCGCGGAAATGCCCGTATCCTGCGCCACAACCGGCAAAACCGCAATCACCATTAACCCGATAGATTTAAGCATGATTGATTTGGTATCCTAAAAGTTAACCGTATCACATGACGAAACCGGCTAAACTCTCCCATGCCTGATCGCTCCCTCAGCCATTTGCGCGCCTTGGAAGCCGAAAGCATTCACATCCTCCGCGAGGTGGCTGCCGAATTCGAGCGGCCCGTGATGCTATACTCCGTCGGCAAGGATTCCTCCGTGATGGTCCGCCTGGCCCAGAAGGCTTTTCACCCCGGCCCCATCCCCTTTCCCCTGCTGCACGTCGATACCACCTACAAATTCCAGGAGATGATCGAGTTCCGCGACCGCTTCTGCGCGGCAATCGGCGTCAAGCTCATCGTCCACACCAATCGCCAGGCCATCGATGAGGGGGCCAGCCCCTTCCGCCTCGGCACCCAGAAGTGCTGCGGCCTGCTGAAAACGCGCGCCCTGCTCGACGCCCTCAGCGCCGGCAACTTCGACGCGGCATTCGGCGGCGCCCGGCGCGACGAAGAGAAATCGCGCGCCAAAGAGCGCGTCTACAGCTTCCGCGACGCCTTTGGACAGTGGGATCCCAAAAACCAGCGCCCCGAATTGTGGAGCCTGTATAACAGCCGCCTCGATAAAGGCGAGAGCATCCGCGTCTTTCCGCTCTCCAACTGGACCGAACTCGACGTCTGGCACTATATCCACCACGAAAACATCCCCATCGTGCCGCTCTACTTCGCCAAACTGCGCCCCATGGTGGTGCGCGCCGGCGCGGTCATCCCGGTAGAGCACGACATGCCGCTGCTCCCCGGCGAAACGCCGCGGATGATAATGTGCCGCATGCGCTCGCTGGGCTGCACCTATTGCACCGGCGCCATCCGCTCCGAGGCCGACACGCTGCCCAAAATCATCGAAGAGATGATTCAGTTCCGCCGCAGCGAACGCGAAAATCGCGCGATCGACCACGACCAGGAAGGCTCCATGGAAATCAAGAAGCGCGAGGGCTATTTCTAAATGCCGGTGGAGCACTTGAGCCCGGACTTGAACCACGACGCCGCCGTTTGGCTGGAAGCTACCGGCCAAACCGAACTGCTCCGCTTCACCACCGCGGGCAGCGTGGACGATGGCAAAAGCACCCTCATCGGCCGCCTGCTCTACGATTCCAAAGGCGTCTACGAAGACCAGTTGGCCAGCGTCCGCAAGGCCACGCGCAATCTCTCCACCAACGGCCTCGATCTCTCCCTGCTCACCGACGGCCTCCGTGCCGAACGCGAGCAGGGCATCACCATCGACGTGGCCTACCGCTACTTCTCCACCCCGCGCCGCAAATTCATCATCGCCGACACACCCGGGCATGAGCAGTACACGCGCAACATGGCCACCGGCGCCTCCACCGCCAACCTCGCCATCATATTGATCGACGCGCGCTACGGCGTGCTGCCGCAATCGCGCCGTCACGCCTTTCTTGCCGCGCTGCTGGGGATTCCTCACCTCGTCGTAGCCGTCAACAAGATGGACCTGATGGAGTTCCGCGAGGACGTTTTCCACGCCATTTGCGAGCAGTTCCGCGCCTTCGCCGCGCAGTTGCATGTAGGAACGCCCGATGCCGGCGACATCGTCTACATCCCCATCAGCGCGCTCGACGGCGATAACGTGGTCAACCGCAGCCCGCGTACGCCCTGGTACCAGGGCCCGGCGCTGCTCGGGCACCTGGAGACCGTGCCCGTCGCCCGCGACATCAATCTCACCGATCTGCGCTTCCCCGTGCAGTACGTCATCCGTCCCAATCTGGATTTCCGCGGCTTCGCCGGCCAGCTTGCCTCGGGCGTAGTGCGCCGCGGCGACGCCATTACCGTGCTGCCCTCCGGCCGCACCAGCCGGGTGAAATCCATCGTCACCTGGGAGGGCGAACTGGAAGAGGCGTTTGCCCCCATGTCCGTCACCGTGTGCCTGGAGGACGAGATCGATGTCAGCCGCGGCGACATGCTCGCCCTCCCCGGCAACCTGCCCCACGTAGCCCGGCGTTTCGACGCCACCGTGGTGTGGATGAACCAGCAGCCGCTGGAGCCCAACCGGTCTTACCTGATCAAACAGACCACGCAAGTCACCCTTGCCCGCGTGCGCGAAATCCGCTACCGCATCGACGTCAACACCCTGCAGCACCAACCAGCGCGCGCGCTGGAACTCAACGGCATCGGCGTGGTCAGCATCGAAGCCCAGCGTTCCCTGCTGTTCGACCCCTACCGCAAGAACCGCTTCACCGGCAGTTTTATCCTGATCGACCCCATCACTAACGAGACCATGGGCGCGGGCATGATTCTCCATCCGGAAGCTCCCCAGGGAGCGGCCGGACGCGTCACCGATGCCGAGCGCCAGGCCGTGCGCGGGCACGGTCCCCTGGCCATCTGCCTGCCGCCTGACCGTCTGGACTTGGCTTGGCTTCTGGAGCGGCGGCTGTTCGATCACGGCTACACAGTCCATGTGATCCACCAGTCGGAAAGCCTTCGCGAGGCGGTACGCACCGCCCTGGCGGCGGGGTTGATCGCCATCGTGGCCCCCGCCGGCCCGTCGGATTGGGAGCTTTTGCGCCAAACCGTCCCCGCGGAGCAACTGGTCCGCGCCCACAACGTGCAGCAGGGGATGGAGGCTGTCGCCCGCCTGGGCCGGTCGGAGCCCCCCTTCACCGGCGGCGACGGAATCTAGGATTGTTCTGGTCCGCACCTCGCCCAGTACCCCCCGCTCTCCCCCCCGGGTATCGCCGGGGCGGTCTTCCATTTATAACCACTAAGTCACTTTTTTACCATGAGATAAGCACCCTCTGATCCAAGCGGTTCTCCCCATCTGTATGCCCTTTTGGGCAATGGTGGCTTCCGTCGATATTTCTGCCGGTAATGTACTGGTACTGATTGACTCAGTTCTTCACAAATCTAGCGTTTTGGCTGTTGACTGGCAGAATCGCAGTTGGTAACATCTACGTACGCTCGAAGATAACTAAAGGTATATCACTTTAGATACAGGGCGTAATTTGACACGGAGGAAAAACGCTCCTTCTCGCGTTCGGATTGGAAAAGTCACTTCCGGACGTAGCTAGAGTGAAGACATTAAAATGACGGGAAAACTGGCAGCTTTCGCAATTTCCACCCTGTTGACCGTGGCCCCAGCTTCGGCGATTACCTTCCTACAGTTCTTTCAACAAAACGGTGCGCTCACGCCGTTCACTATCACCACCGGCGCAGGCATAACGTCGATTGCAACGACCTCTCCGGTCGATTTCAAGTTCGCCGTGCCTAACGCTCTTGGTACGGCAATTCGCGGTGGCGTGATGACCTTCAATGCTTCGTCATCCGCATTTGCCGCGGACGGGGGCAGCAGCAATATTAGCCAAGGCGGTTTCTCGGGCACTGGCGACATTTTCGACACTGCGTCCGGCACCTTCGCACTGCACTGGACGTTCGGGCCCACCGGCGCGATCCTGGTCAACTCCGCTGGTACCGGCGGCACTTTTACGGATTCCAGACCGGGGCCTGCTGAAGTGATTTTCTCTTCGTCCTATCTCAATTTTTCGCTCGCCACGTTTGAGTCGTTTTCTTTTGGCTTGTCGGGCCCGACTGCGCCTTGGAGCAGCGATGGACCTCCCATTGGCCCCGGTCTCACTGGCTGCAACACCTGTAGAATCGCGAGCAACAGCTCGTCCTTCGCGGGCACTATGGACGCCATTCCTGCGCCGTTTGTTCCCGAACCCGCCACGATGGCGCTCTTGGGCTCGGCCCTGATCGGCATGGGGCTCTTCGGTCGCAAGCGTCTTACTCGCTAATTTACAACACCAACTTCCGTGTCGGCCGGGGCGCTTTTCGCACCCCGGCCTTTTGTTATTTCTGCACCCACTTCTCCCCGGAACCGTTTTCTCCCTTAGCCCCAGCACCACTATTGCACGGACGCCGGGGATCCCGGCTTGCGACCGCGCGCCCTCTCGATGTTTTGGGACGCCGCGTAGCCGGCCAGGGCGCGGTCCCGCTCCCGCCTTGGGTCTCTATCGGCTCAGGTTTTCCACAGCTTCCGCATCTTTCCCCGCAAAACCGTGTTGTCCTAATAGATGGATGAGATTTTTCACGTAACTCCGGTGTCGCGGCTCGACGTCAAAACGTTGTTATGGCCAGGATGCCTTCCTCAATCGGAGTGTTTATGAAACTTGCGCGCGTGCTGTTGCTGAGTTCGATGGCGGCTGGGTTGGTCGCCCAAACGCCCACTTGGGATACCGGTGGAAATGGGATGCTCAACGGCACGTACTATTTCCGCCACGTGCTCTACCAGCAATCGAATGCCGGGACCGGCGCTCTTACCGACGCCGCCTCGCTCTATGGAACCGTGACCTTCGACGGAGCCGGCAAGTACTCCGGAACGAATCCCGTCCTGTTGTACGGGAACCAAACGCAGTATTTCCTCATCTCTGGAACCTATTCGATCGCCGCCTCCGGAGAGGGTTTCCTTTCGAATCCACTGTCCAAGACCGATTCGATCTACGGTCTGGTGAACGCGCAGGGTATTTTCGTGGGCAGCAGCACGGAAAACCCGAACGGCTACAACGACCTGTTTATCGCCACGCCGCTGGGTAGCACGGCGCTTACGGCCTCTGCGTTTCGTGGCTCGTATTCGCTAGCGTACATGGACCTCTCCAACAGCGACCCAAGCAACACCGTCGGAGGGATGCTGCAAATGAATCCCGATGGCGCCGGCAACATCGGCACCGCGGGGTTTGCCGGGTACAGCGGACAAAGCGGGTCGGCCAAGGTCACGCTAATGCTGTCCAATGTCAAGTACATCTTCAGCGGCGGGGCCGCAAAGGTGACGTTCCCCAACATCAATGGCGCGCTCTTCGCCGGGGATTACTACCTGTACTTTTCGCCCGACGGCAACTTCGTGTTCGGCGGCTCTCCCACAAGCTACGATATGTTTGTGGGCGTGCGCACGGGGACTGGCACGCCCACCTTGAGCGGCCTGTACTATGAGGCGGGCTTGGACCAGGACGAGTCTACCTTGAACGCCGGGTACGCCAGCCTGGATAGCTTCTACGGCTCGCTCAGCGCCAATGCCGGAACCATCGTCGGCCACCGGCGGCTGCTCGACGTTTTCAATTCCTCGCCCCTCGACCACACCTACAGCGACGCGTACACTGTTGCGGCCAATGGCACCTACAGCAGCCCGGCCATGAACTACGTAGTAGGCAGTGGAATCCGTATCGGCAGCGGAATTGGTCCGTACCTGGGAATCAGCGTGGCGCTGCAGGCACCCGCCATCAACACCAGTTTGAGCACCACCAGCGTGTTTCTGAATCCGCAAGGCATCGTGAACGCGGGCAGTTCCGCGCCCTTCACGGCGGGCCTCGCGCCAGGCGAGTTGCTCACCCTATACGGCGCTAACCTGGCCCCGGGGATTCAAGTGGCATCCGTAATTCCATTCCCCACCACGCTCGGAAAGGTGCAGGTGACCGTCAACGATATCGCGGCGCCCATCTATTACGTTACCCCCGCGCAGCTATCGGTCATCGTGCCCTATGGCGTGACGGGCAGCGTCGCGCGGCTGCAGGTGTTCAACGATAAGGTGCCCTCCAACCCCGTGACCGCGTGGGTCGCCAAGACGGCGCCGGGGGTGCTGACGCAATTGCAGAACGGCCTTGGGTACGGGGATGCGGTCCACCAGGATGGCACGCTGGTCAACGCCGGGAATCCGGCGCGAATCGGCGAAACCGTATCGGTGTTTGTCACAGGCTTGGGTGCGGTGAGCCCCGCCGTCAACGCAGGAGAGGCCGGGCCCACCGACCCGTTGGCGAATGCCACCGCCACTATTACGGCCTACATCGGCGGCCTGCAAGCCACCGTGGGATACGCCGGCCTGGCACCCCAACTGGCGGGGCTCTACCAGATCAATCTGACGGTGCCGGCAGGGCTCGCGTCGGGCGACAACTATCTCGGTATTGCCGGCCCCGATGCCTATTCCTCCGTGTGTCTGATTGCGATTGCCGACACCGCCATTTCCCCGGCGGCGGCGCTGCCGGCATACCCCGGCGTGCCGCATGACCTGTCGCGGCGCGGGCCTATAGTCCCAAAGTCTCGATGATGGCTTCCACGTCGGCGTTGCGGACCAGCACGCCTTCCTTCATTTCCGTGGGGCCGGGACGCTCGTCAAAGGCCTGGAACAGCGCCAGCTTGACCACCGCATATCGCTCCGCGGAACAGAGTTCGCGCGTGTGCGACTGTTCCCACGCGCGCAGAGCGGCAGTGTCTACGCGGACACTCGTCGGATGCCAGTTCTTGCGGTCCGCCGAGACGCTGAACACGTATTCGGTGCCCGCTTCCCAGGGCCGCTGGCCTTCGTAAAAATACTGGTAAACGTAGCCGCTTTGCGCCGAATACGCTTTGAGGCGGCGCGCCACGGGGGCCCCGGTGAGCGGTAAGGTTTTTTTCGTAAAAAACTTGCGCAACATGATAAGCGTGATTCAGGACAAATGCTATCCGAATGGTACTTCACAAGTCTTGACAATCCAAGCCGACGAGAGCATAGTGAAGATGGAATCAGGCAATAGTTGATTCCGAGACAGACGCAGACTTTCTTAGCCGTACCACTCGGGGTCGGCGGGAGGTGACAATATAGAGCCGGACAACGATGAGGGCGGCCTCATCCGCGGGAAGTGAGCATGTTGTCAAGAAGCACCGAACGGTCGGATTCACCCAACGCCCGAAAATCTAGGGCAAATGCGTCGTATGCGCAAATCGGATGATCGCCAACAGTTGCTTCCCAGTTCACGACTCAATCGGATGGCCGCCCTTTTTATTTTGCATTTCTTGCCTTCCCCTCGCCTCCATTAGCAGCCTCCAATCCCCCGGTAGTGTAAACTGAAGGTTCCTCTTATGACACCGGTTGCTCCCCAGGAGATTGTTAGCGCGCACAGTCCGGATTCCGACGACGCCTTCATGTTTTATGCCTTGGCGACAAAAAAGGTACGCTCGCCCCGAGTCACCTTCCGTCATGTGCTCTCCGATATCGAAACGTTAAACCGCAAGGCATTGGAAGGTTTCTACGACCTGAGTGCCATCTCCTACCACGCCTATCCCTACGTGGCCGATAAGTACGTGCTCATGGCCAGCGGGTCTTCGATCGGCGACGGCTACGGCCCCATGATCATCTCCAACCGCCCCATGGAACCCGAGGAACTCAAAGGCAAGCGCATCGCCATCCCCGGCACTATGACCACGGCGTACCTGGCTTGTAAACTCTATCAGCCGGATTTCGAAGCCGTCGTCACACCCTTCGACAAAATCACCGACGCCGTCAAGGACCGTACGGTGGACGCCGGCCTCATCATCCACGAAGCCCAATTGACGTTCGACCGCGAAGGCTTTCACCGCATTGTAGATCTGGGTCGCTGGTTCAAAACCACCTACGATCTGCCGCTGCCCCTTGGCGGCAATGTATTGCTGCGCTCCCTGGACACCGATATCAAGAGCGAATGCTGCCGCATGATGCGCGAGAGCATTCAGTACGCGCTGGATAATCACGAGGAAGCCCTGCAATATGCCATGCAGTTCGCCCGCGACATGGAACCGCGCCTGGCCGAAAAATTCGTCGGCATGTACGTGAACCATTACACGGTGGATGCCGGCGAAATCGTGCCGGTAGCGGCGCAAAAACTGCTCGATCTAGGCTACGAAGCCGGCCTGATCTCCAAACGCGTCGAAGTGGAATTCATCCGCTAGGCTCATCGCCAGGACCACAGGCGTGGCCGCGCAGTCAACCGGCGGCACACCCAGCCCGTCGGCATGCAGGCTTGGCTGTCCACGTGCACATATAGGAAGACGACAGGAGTCAATTACCATGAAACTCGTCGGAGTGACCGGTACGGCTGTCGTCTTTTTGTTTGTCGGATTGATGATGCCCGTTCACGCCCAGCACGATGGACAGGATGAAAAACAGGGCAAGCCCGACAGGCCGCAAGGCGAGCGGGAAAGAGGTGCACCGCAGCAACAGCCGCAGCGCGCTCAGCAGCCTCAGCAACAACAGCGCGATCAACAGCAGCAACAGCAGCAACAGCGCGCCCAGCAGCCCCAGCGAGAGCAGCGCGATCAACAGCAACAGCAACAACAGCAGCGCGCCCAGCAGCCCCAGCGAGAGCAGCGCGATCAACAACAACAGCAGCAACAGCGCGCCCAGCAGGCCCAGCGAGAACAGCGCGATCAACAACAACAGCAGCAACAGCGGCGCGCTCAGCAGCCCCAGCGAGAGCAGCGCGATCAACAGCAGCAACAACAACAGCGGCCCCATCAACAACAACCGCAGCGCACGCAGCAGCAGGCGCGGGAGTGGCAGCAACAGCGGGGATGGCTACAACAGGGCGGCGGTTGGCACGGGCACGATACCTGGCAGCAAGGCCGCGCCCAACGGTGGTCCTCAGACCATCGCACCTGGGGGCAGCGCGGCGGCTACGGCGGCTACTACGTCCCTCAGAATGTCTTCAGTCTCTATTTCGGCAGCCAGCACTTCTTCCGCATCCGGTCACGGCCCGTTATATACATGGGGTATCCGCGTTTCGAGTACTCCGGTTCTTCGTTCCTGCTGGTGGATCCATGGCCGGAATACTGGTCCGATAACTGGTATGACTCCGATGACGTTTACATTGATTACGACGATGGATATTACCTCTATAACCGCAGGTATCCTGACATCAGGCTTGCAATCATGGTTACGCTGTAGTTAAAGACCCTTGCGAGAAATGCCGGGCTTCCACATCACGGCGTTCAGAGTGGTCCAGTGCAGGCCGGGCGGGCTGGCGGCCCTGGTCACCACCACGCCTCTCTCCCCGCGGCACTCTGAGGATATGCGCCCGCTCGACCTCCTCGAGCGTGGCGCTGCCGGCGGGTTCTAAGGCATCCTGCCGTATTTCGCCTAACGGAGCGCGAAAACTCGATCCTCTGGAAAAAGTTGCCGGCTGTGGCGTGAAGTTTTTGAGCCTCCCGTACGTTCTGTGACCTAAAGACTTGCTTAGCAAGCGTTCCGGGCAGCCGCGCATTTGGGCAACAGATTGCTCTTACCTGCTTCGAGGAGTGTTAGAACATGCCTTTGCTCAATCTAATCGTTGTTTTGATCATAGTTGGAGTCTCGTTGTATTTAATTAACAGGTATATCCCTATGGCCTCAAGCATTAAAACAATTTTGAACATCGTAGTCGTGGTTGCCGTGTGCGTTTGGGTACTGCAGGCGGTCGGCCTATGGGGGGATGTGAGCGGCTTCCGGATTACGCGCTGACCACTCAGGCTCATCCGTGCGGCTGCGGGGCGTGGGCATGTATGTTAGGCACCACTGGACCCCGGAATGCTCTACGTATTATGCGGGACATGCCCCGCCGAGATCCGCCTCATGCCGTACCGATGCGGACTACAAAATCTGAAACAAAAGGACGGAAACAGAGTTATGAAGTTATTCAAAGCAGCAACGACGATGTGTTGTATCGCGCTGACGGCCGCGGTACTTGTACCAGGCGCCAAGGCGGACGAGTGGAACAGGAAAACCACCATCACCTTTAGCGGTCCTGTGGAGATCCCGGGGGTTCACCTTGTCGGTTGGGGTGTGTTGCCCGCTGGCACCTACGTGTTCAAGATCCTGGATTCGCAGTCCGACCGCCACATCGTCCAGATCTTTAACAAAGAGGAAACGGCCATTTACGCCACCATCCTGGCTATCCCGAACTATCGCCTCAAAGCCACCGACAAGACGGTGATCACATTCACGGAAAGGCCTGCCGGCGAGCCGGAAGCGCTACGCGCCTGGTTCTACCCCGGCAGAAATTGGGGCGAGGAATTTGTCTATCCGAAGGCCAAAGCGATGGCGCTGGCCAAGGCTAGCAACACGCCCGTCCTTTTTACCGCCGCCGACCTTCCTCTCGAAGTCGCCGAGCCCATCAAATCGACCGACGCGCCGCTGGTTGCGGATCTGCGACGGGCACCCGTCATGGCTTACCAGCCGACTGGAGAAGAGGTGCAACTTGCCGAGGTGATTACTGCGCCGCCGGCGGATCCCGAAGTGGCGCCAGCAATGGTAGCGGAGAAGACGCTCCCGGCCACGGCAAGTCCGTTGCCCCTGATCGCGTTGTTTGGTCTTATCGCCCTGGGCGGCTTCCTAGCCCTCCGCGTGGCCGAAAAACGCTTTCAGTAAGCAGTCTTTGCTATGTCACGCGGCGCGCCCCTCAGCGCGCCGCGCCAGGCAGCACGGACTACAATGTAGGGTAAGAGCCTGCGAGGTCGAGAATGGGTAACCTTTACGCGAACGCGCTAGCTCTACCGATGCTTCTTCTGGTTGGTCTAGCGGGCGGCCCTTTACCTCAGACTCCGCCACCAATCGAAGCTCAGGGCCCACCTGCTTACCAGATCTCAGTAAACGTCCACCTCGTGGTGTTGAACGCTACGGTGCGCGACGGAAAAGGCCGGTTTGCTTCCGATCTCCGCGAACAGAATTTTGAGGTTTACGAAGACGGCGTCCGGCAAACCATCCGCTTATTCCTGCATGAGGACATTCCGGTTACCGTGGGATTGGTTGTAGACCATAGCGGAAGCATGCGGCCAAAACTGGCGGAGGTGATCGCCGCTGCCCGCACTTTCATCAGGTCCAGCAGCCCGGAAGACCAGATGTTCGTCGTCAATTTCAACGAGAAGGTGACCTTCGGCCTGCCCGATAACCTCCCGCTCGCCAATCGCCCTGAAGACCTCACGAGCGCCATCGCCAACGCACCTACCGCGGGCATGACTGCCCTTTACGACGCGGTTATCGAGGCCCGAAAGCGTCTACCCGCCGGAGGCCCGGAAAAAAAAGTCCTGGTTGTGATTAGCGATGGCGGCGACAACGCAAGCACCCACACGCTGGCCGAAGTCCTGAAGATGGCCGCGGAATCCAGCATCCTCGTGTACACCATCGGCATCTTCGATGAAGACGATCGTGACAGCAATCCGGCCGTCCTCCGCCGTCTCGCCGGCGTGACTGGCGGCGAAGCCTTCTTCCCCCAAGAACTCAAGGAGGTCGTAGCCATCTGCGAACGCATCGCGCGCGACATTCGCAATCAATACACCATCGGATATCTTTCCAGCAGTACCGCGCGTCCCGGCGCCTACCGCAGCATTCGGGTGGCCGCCAGGGCGATTGGAAACAATAAACTCATCGTCCGCGCGCGCACCGGCTACATCGCCGTTGCTGAATCACGGCCCCTCAAGGACGAGGCCGCCAAGTGAGGCTCTTGGTAGCGAAAGCGCCGCTGAGGCGGATGCTGCGGTGGACTCAAGTCCTTCTTCTTGCCGGTGGCGTCGCGCTGCTGGCCTATTGCGCGTTCGTTCTGGTGGACGCCCGGATTTTTCAGCAAGGGGAGCAACGCCAACTTGAGCGCATGTTGACGCTCCAACCAGAGGCGAACGGCGAGGCACCTCAATCCGCGTCCCCCACTTCATCGAACGGTCCGCCCCCAGCCGCGGCCGGCGGCCTGATTGGCCGCCTTGAAATTCCCCGTCTCGGCCTTTCCGCTATCGTCATGGAGGGAACCAGTACAACCACCCTCCGTCGCGCGGTCGGCCATATCGCCGGCACAGCACTACCCGGACAGCCGGGGAACGTTGGTATTTCCGGACACCGCGACACGTTTTTTCGCCCGTTGCGAAACATCCGCCGGAATGACGTCATTACGCTCACCACGTTGCTCGGCGAGTACCGCTATCGCGTCATGTCCACCCGGATCGTGCGTCCCAACAATGTCGCCGTATTGGACGCCACCGGAGATGATATCCTCACCCTGGTCACTTGTTATCCGTTTTACTTCGTCGGCCCCGCCCCCAGCCGGTTTATCGTTCGAGCCGAAAGGGAAAACCGGCTGTAAAACGGGAAAGCTACCTCCCCCTCGGACTTTTCCCGCGCGACTCGCGTCTTATCTCGCGAGATAATACGAATATGCGCTTCTATTTTGCCGCTTTCGCCCTGATCGCTTCCGCCGCGGCCCAGGACCTCCGCCCCAAGGACGTCCGCGAGATCGGCAAGGGCGGCAGTTCGGCCGTTCCCCGGCTTACCGAGTTACTCAAGGACCCCAGCACCGACGTGCGCGTCGAAGCCGTCAAACAACTGACCGCCGCGCGCGCCCTCGACGCCCTGACCCTGGCCACGCGCGATAACGATGCCGAAGTGCAGATCCACGCCACCGATGGCCTGGTCAACTTTTACCTGCCCGGCTACGTGCAAACCGGCTTCGGCGCCTCCGTCAAGCGCGTGGGCGGCAGCATCAAGGGCAGATTCACCGATACTAACGACCAGATAGTCGACCCCTACGTCACGGCGCGCCCCGATGTGATCGCCGCGCTCGGTGCGCTGGTGCGCGGCGGCGGCAGCATGCCGGCACGCGCCAACGCCGCGCGGGCGGTGGGCATTCTGCGCGGTAAGGGCGCCGTGCCCGATCTGGTTGAGGCGCTGCGCACCAAGGATACCGATGTGCTGTACGAATCGCTCATCGCCATGCAGAAAATCCGCGACGAATCGGCGGGGCCGAAGTTCGCGTTCCTGCTGCGCGACCTGAATTCCAAGGTGCAGATCGCGGCCATTGAGACTACCGGGCTGTTGCGCAATCGTGAGGCGGTGCCGGACCTGATGGATGTGCTGAAGCGCGCCACGGATGCCAAGGTGCGCCGCGCCGCGCTCGGCTCTCTGGCCATGCTGCCCGACCCGCGGAGTCGCGAAACCTTCCAGCAGTACCTGAACGATAAGGACGAGAAAATGCGTGCCGCGGCCGCCGAGGGCTTCGCGCGCCTGCGCAATCCGGCGGATTCTACCATGGTCGAACAGGCGTGGAAGGATGAAGGCAAAACATCGCCGCGGATTTCCCTGGCGTTCGCCATGGTGATGCTGGGCCGGACCGAAATCAGCGAATTTAGCCCGCTGCAATACCTTATCAATAATTTGAATTCGAGCGCCTACAAAGGGGAAGCCTTGCCATTCCTCACGGAACTGGCGCGCGACAACACTACCCGCAATGCGCTCTATGCGCCGCTCGGCACCGGAACGAAAGACGAGAAAATCGGCTTGGCGCGCGTCCTGGCTGTCAGTGGAGACAAAGGAAGCGTGGCCCACCTGGAGAAACTGAGCAGAGACACCGATCCCGAAGTAGCCCAAGAGGGATTGCGTGCCATGAGAAACCTGCAGGCCAGATTGTAATCGGAGGCTGTGCCCCGCCCGCTGTGCCCCACCCGACGGCGCGCCATGGGCGCGCCGTCGGGCGTGACCTAAAAGCTAAAACTACTTCGCCTTCTTCTGCTTCTGCTGACCGACGCGGACCTTGGTGTGCAGCGTCTTGGAATCGTTGAACGCCTTGTGATCATGGCGTGCCACCGCGTCCGAGAGATACTTCTCGATATTGGCGTCCTGGGGCAGGACGGCCATCAGCGTGTAGCTATCGTTGCAGGTGGGGCAGAAGGGCCGGAACCGCTTAACATTCGGAATTGCCATAACTTTTACAGTCTAACACGGCGGCCCGCGGCGGCGCTCTGCCTATACCCGCCCTCAGGAACCACGCAACATCGGCTGCGGCGGCTATGTGGCGCCGGCACTCGTGCCGGCCACGCCGGTGTCTCTTAGTCAGCCATATCCGATGGACTGGTGGTCAACATTTCGAGCCAGCCCTGCTGCGGGACGGCGTCCACCGGCAGGCCTCCGTGCCATAGGGAAAACTGGAAACGCACGCCGCGGCCCGCGGTGACACCGGCCGCGGCCAGCGGAAAGCGCACCTCCAGAATGCGCAGGAAGGCGCACTCCACGGGGTCTTCACTTGTGGCAGCGCCCGCGGCCAGCCGGATGGTCACGTGCTGCGGCGGCGCGTTGTCCAGCGATTGCAGCGTGATCCGCACTTCCATGCCGGCCAGTTCGTGTTCCGCCGCGGGGTTGAAATCCACGCGCACAAACAAGTTCTGGCCGTCGCTGCCGAACAGGACCTCGCGCACCAGGAACTTCTTGCCGTGCATCGAACCAGAGCGCTCGTCGACGCGGTAAAGGCCTGCCCCCAGCCACTCGAAGTACGACGTCACGTCGCCATCGATTTTTGGGTGGATGGCGCCGGTGGGAGGCACGCGAACATCCGGCGTGGAGACGCGCAGAATGGGGCGCGAGAGTTCCTCCGGCGGCGTCAGATTCAGGAAACGGTAGACATTCGCCAGATGGCTGCGGTAAAGCTGGTCGAACTCCGGGCGATTGGCGGAATCGTGCTCCGGGCCGTACCACCAGCACCAGTCGCTGCCTTCGGCGATCAGCAGTTCCTCGTACGCCAGGAGGCGGTTGGCTTCCGGGACGCCCGTGGTGGCGTCGTACGTGGAACGGGCGCGCAGCAGCTCGGTCCACGCCTGGTTATCTTCCTCGGCGCCAATCCAGATATCGAAATTGGCGTTGATCCAGGAGCCCGGGAAAATATGGTCCAGCGGCTCTGGCGCCATCAGGCGGAAAGCTTCGCTCACGGTCACCGCCCGCACCCCTGCGTCTTCGCTGATGCGCTGGTAAAGTTCGCGCAGGAAGGGGCGGCCGTTGGAATCATAGTATTCCCACGCGTTCTCGCCGTCCAGGATGATGGGCACCAAGGCGTCGCGGCCCGCCGCCAGAATCCCGGCGCAGTTCTGCCGGATGCGGTGCAGGAAATCGGCGGCGGCATGCGAGGCTTCCATCTTGGAATAGACGAAGCCGATCAGGTCGCTCATGAAATGGTCGCGGAAAATCAGCCGCATGCTGTTGCCGCCCTGGCGCCATTCATAAGGACGGTACAGCCCTTCCACCGGCACCGCGCGCTGCAAGGTCCGGTCCAGCACCCCGCTATCGGTGGCCGCCCACTGGAAGCCCAGGTCGCTGGCCAGCGCGAAGACTTCGTCCGACACCGAGCCCTCCGACGGCCACAGACCCACCGGCGCCACGCCGAAGTGCCGCTTCACATATTCGCGCGCCAGTTGGAGTTGTCTTCGCGCGTCGTCCGGATAGCGGAAGCGCGGTGGCAGCGGCACATTGGCATGCGCCACGCCGGCGATGTTCGAATCGCACAGCAGCGGCAGGATGGGATGGTAGTACGGCGTGGTGGAAATTTCGATCTGCCCGGAGGCGGCGAGCCGCCGGTATGCCGGCATCACGCTGCCCACAATCTCGCGCTGCTTTTTGCCCATGCGGCGCTGGTCGTCCAGTGTGAAGTCCCGCCCGCGCTCAATCCAGCCGCGCACCTCCGCGTCATCGGACTGGAACTCTTCGTCGAACCAGGCGAGCTGCGACCACATCTGCACATCGCGCAGTTCCTGGGCGCTGAACATGCCGCGCGCGCCCGAACGCTTCTGCGCGTTGCGCGCATCGAAGAGTTCGCCGTAGCGCGGGTAGCGGTAGATCATGTGCGCCGGATCGGAATAGAACGAGTGCTCCAGCAAGTGCTCGCGCTCGTCCGCCGTCAGGTCCTCGGCCGGTTTGAGGGCCAGCGCGAGGAACGGGTCGTGCGCCTGGCCGGAAGCGTACTCTTCCACCTGCGCCATCATCGAGGGCACCAGGTTGAAGGTCTGCTTCACCTTGGGGAATTCTTCGAGGATGCGCACCATGCCGTAGTAGTCTTTCAGCGCATGCATGCGCGTCCAGGGGAGTTTGTACTCGCCGGAAACAAGGTCCTTATAAAATGGCTGATGCATGTGCCATAAAAAGCACAGGTTGATTTGCGGCATGGGTTTTCACTAGCGGCAGCCCGTCATTACTTAGCGGCCAAAAATGCTGCGCATGGGCGGCGGCGGCGCATCCCTGCGGATCGCCCGCCAGAGGATGTCGTTGAGCTCATCGTCGTCGTTCTCATCAGCCTCCTCGAAGTTCATGCGCGCGGCGCGGGCCGCGGACGCGGTGGCCGCCGGGTTCTTCTCCTCCAGAGAAATGCGCGGCTTTTCCGCGGCATACGGGGCCGCGTCGAGCTGGCTCTGAAAGGCGGCGGTCATGGGGCGCGCGCCGGCATCGAAGTGCGTCATCGGCTTTAATCCCAGGAGGAACTCCATGGTGCGCAGCATGGACGCGGTGTTATACATGCTGCTGTCCACCGCGTGGCGCTTCACCCAGGGTGAAATCACGAAGGCTGGGGAGCGGTGGGAATCCACGTGGTCGGGACCGTTCTGCGCGTCGTCTTCCAAAATGAAGATCGCCGTGCTCGCCCAGAAGCGCGATTTCGAGACGCCCTCCACCAGCAGGCCCACGGCGTAGTCATTATCGGCGGCGGCGGAGAGCGGGGCGATCTTGCCGGCGGCTGTGCCGGACGTGTGGTCATTGCCCAGGCGCATCAGGATCAGCCGCGGCATATTGCCGGTCTTTTCATACTCGGCGAGTTCGTTGAGGAATATCTTGGTGCGCTCGAGGTCGGGATAGTTCAGGTCGAAGCCGCGGTACAGCGGGTTGGTGACCTTGGCCAGCACGGGGTCCCGCACGCCGGTGATCTGCTCGGCGCCTGCCGCGGCGTTGGGCTTGTTGTTGACCATGTAGCCGAAGTTGCGCATGGAAACGCCAGCCGCCGCGGCATTGGTCCAGAGATAACCGGCGGGCGGCAGCGAGAGCGGGTCTTGCTCTTCGAAATCGTAGGTCGCGCGGCGGCTGGCGTACTTGTTGGGCCACATCTTCTGCACGTAGTCTGGCGCAATGGCGGCGGTGGACCAGTTATGGCCGTCGGCAGACACGTCGCTGTTGACGTAAAAGTTATCCAGTAAAACAAATTCGCGCGCCAGTTTGTGCAGGTTGGGCGTGGAATTTTCGCCGAAGAGGACAAGCGCGGGGTCGCCGTTACCCTCTTTCAGATCGCCCAGGACCTGATCGTAGCTGCGGTTTTCCTTGACGATGTAAATGACGTGCTCAATCTTCGGCAGCGGGCTCGCCTGGTCCAGCTTCTCGTCGCGGTAAGGCGAGTTGCTCAGCGTGCGGGCCGTCCAGGCTTTGAGTTGCTCCACGGTGAAGGGCTCAATCCACGACGCGGTGCCGGTCTGCATGCGGCCAACATACTGTACCGCGGGCGGCGCCGGTTCGCCGGCATGCACCGGGCTGGCGCGCTTGGCGGGGTCGGGACCATTCTCGGCGTTGGGATAAGAGCGCAACCCCTTGCCGTTGACGATGACGAGAGTTCCGTTGGCCAGGGCGCGCACGGCGGTGGGATACCAGCCGGTGGGGATGAAGCCTTCCACGCGGCTGCGCCCCCCGGCGATCTCCACGACGGCGGCGGCGTTGGCGTCAGAGCAGGCCACGAAGAGCCGTTTGCCATCGGCGCTCAGGCCCAGGGCGGATGGGGTCATGCCCATGGGCTGGCGCGGGGTCATGGCGATGTTGATGCTCTCGACGATGGTCACGTCCTTCGCGGCGGTCACGCCGAGAGCGAACACGTGATTCGTGTTGGCGGCGGCCACGAAGATGCGCGCGCTGTACGGCGGGGCTTCGCCCGCGGCGGTTTCCGGCGCGCCGTCACGCCACACCATATCGCTGGCGTGGGCGCCGACACGCACTGCCTGGCCCATCAGGCTGCCGCCGGCCGTGTCGTACTGGCCCAGCGTGCCATCGGCCCAATGGGTGACGAAGAAACTTTTGCCATCGGGATGGAAGAGAATGCGGTACGGGCGGCGCCCCGTCTTGAACTGGCCAACCACCATGCCGGATTGCGGGTTGACCACCAGGATGCTGTCGCGATAAAGGTTGGCGGCATAGAGCAGCCGCCCGTCGGGCGAAAAGGCAACGTCGCCGATAAAATCCTGGGCGCCGCGTTGCGCCAAAGGCACCACCACGAAAGTCCGCGCCGGGGTGAGAACGCCGTTGGCGAAGGCGAATTCGAAGAGGGAAGCTTTAGACCCCCCGCCCACATAGACCATGTCGCCTTTGGGCGAAATGGCGAGCCCCAGCCAGCCATCGGCCACGGGCACGCTGCCGGTGACGCGGCCGGACGAAGTTTCCATCACGCTGACCGAGGGCGGCCGGTATCCTCCGTTGAGCACCAGCAGGTACTTGCCGTCGGGCGAGAGCGCGGTGGACATCGGGAGAGTGTCGAGCGCCACCTGGCGGCCCACTGGGTCCAGACGCCATCCGCTGTTGAGCAGGAAGGCGCCGCCGGGAAGCGGTCCCACCTGTTCGCGTGGCGCCGGCTGGGAGCCGAGCAGGGCGACCAATGAGAGCAAGGCGATGCCCAGGGCGATGCGGTATTTCTGCGAACCTGGAAGGTGTGTCATGGACACCTCTCATTGTAAGGGAAGAGCGGCTGTGACCTCGGGATCCCGCGGCCCTGGTGGCTCAATTTCCGACAGCGCCGCCGCAGGTTCGGCGCGCCAGGCCAAATCCTGTGACAATCAAGTCAGATGGCTGATAGCTCTTCCAGTGGGAAAACCCCCGAGACCCTCGTTCATGGCATGCTCGGCAGGACGAGGCTCCTGTTCATAGCGGGCCTGCTCGCCATGCTCGTCATGTTCCTGGCCTTCGCCTGGGCAACTCGCGACGCTTTGGCGGAACTTCCGTTCCTCAGCGAACAGCGGGCTGAAACAAGTCGCCTCGCCTCAAACGGGGGCACCCATGTGGACCTGCGTCCTTGGCAAACCGCCCATGCGCTGGCGGGGCTCGCCGGTACTGCGGAAGAGAAGGAATTCGCCCGTCAGGCCGAGCGCTTCGCGGACCACGAAGTGGATCAGGCCTTCGCCGCGGCGCTTCGTCAGGCCAACCTGGAGCGGCGTTCCCTCACGGGCGACGCCCTAGCCCTCTCGCGGCGGGTAGAACAACTACAGCAGGTCGTCAACGACGATAAGGCGCTGATGCAGAGTCTCACAGATCGATCTGCCAACTCGAAGACCGCCCCCGCCGAAACGGCAGGAGACGACCTGGAACTTGCCAAGGCGCAGCTTACACTCGACTCGGATTTGCTGGCCGACGCGCAGCAGGATCTCGCTCGCGCCGGCGGGGATGAGCCTAGCCGGGTTCAGGCAGAGCTTGCCGCGCATGAACTCGAAATGAAGGACTACGACGCAAAAGCCGCCCAAAATGGTCAAATCGCCGTTATTGCCGCAAAGCGGCACGGCACCCTCTCCGGAAGGGTGAACGCGTGGCTAGATCAGCGCGCCCGCTACCAGTTGGTCCAACAAGCCCTGCGGCAGGCTCAAGCTGACATAGTCACTCTCACGGCCCAACACAAGGACCTCACAAGCCAGATCAAAGCCTCCGCCTCTTCCGCTTCCGGCCTGGACAAGTCCGCCACCCTCGTCAGCCTGAAAAGGCGGAGCGCGCTCAGCCAGATGCTCGGCATCTGCAACGATCGCCTCCAGAGCCAACAGCAACTCGCGGGCGTTTACACCAAGTGGTCCGAGCAAATACTTCTGCAGCATCGAATCATACTCCATCTCCTGTTGCAGTCTTTCGCATTGATCGTCTTCATTCTGATCTGCGTGATCTTCCTCGACGCGCTCGCCCGCCACCTCATCAATCGTCCCAAGCTCGACCGGGGCCGCGTCAAAACCCTGCACATCATCTTCAAACTCGGCATACAATTCCTCGGCGTCCTCGTCATCTTGTTTGTCATCTTCGGCGCCCCCAACGAGATGCCCACCATCCTCGGCCTCACCACTGCCGGACTCACGCTGGTCCTGCAGGATTTCATCATTGCCTTCTTCGGCTGGTTTGTCTTGATGGGTAAGCATGGCATCCGGATTGGCGATTGGGTGGAGATCAATGGCGTCGCGGGCGAGGTTGCGGAGATCGGTCTTTTCCGCACCTCCATGCTCGAAACGGGCAACTGGACCGATCAGGGTCATCCCACGGGCCGCCGCGTCAGTTTCATCAACAGCTTCGCCATCAGGGGTCAGTATTTTAATTTTTCGACTACCGGCCAATGGATGTGGGATGAGATCAGGTTCAGCATTCCCGCGGCGGAAGAAAACTACGCGATGATCGAACTCATCCACGCAGCCGTGCTCAAGGAAACCGAACAGGCAGCGCGCCTCGCCGAAGCGGAGTGGAAGCGCAGCCCCCGGCACGTCGGCTTGAGCCAGTTTGCCGCGGACCCCGCCGTGGAAATGCGCCCTGCCGCCTCAGGAATCAATATCGTTGTCCGCTACGTCACCCGAGCCTCCGAGCGCTTTGAGGTCCGTAACCGGCTTTACGAACGCGTGATCGGGCTGCTGAACAAGCCGCCGGCACCTGAACCCGGCACGCAAGAGCCGCAAGTCCAGACAGTGCCGGCCGGCCCGGATCGGCTTCTCACGCCTCCGGCTCTTTCAGCATCTTCCGCAGCGTCTCGAACCAG
>JANYAH010000040.1 GCA_025361425.1 Candidatus Solibacter sp.
CCCCACTTTCTTCCGCGGCACTGGCAAGGCGCTGCCAATCGCCTCCCGCACCATACGCCGATGGATGTTCAACTTCTTGGCGACGCCGGATATCGTGGCGACGCCAAACTCGTATTCTCTGCGGATCTGCTCGAAAAACTCCACTTTTGTTCTCCACTCCAACGAGTTCCTCCGCTGTGGGCTATCGCCCGAATCAAGAGTACTCGTTCGTCTGGGGGGTGGGCCAAATTAAACTGCCGAAGTGGGCCAATTCAGAATACCGAAATCACGCAAGGCCAGAGACCACACCGCTGATTCTTGGACGGTATACTCCGGGGCCGTGGATGGCGGCGGTATCGTGAGGGATCTCATTCATTACCCTGCATCGGCCTGACGATCCCAGCGGCTACAAACACCGGGAACGGCCCTTCTACAAGCGTGCGTATCAGGTTGGTTTGGATGCCGCAAGGAATCTCTCGCCTTTCCCGTCCAAATCGGCATCCCAAGCGTCTTGGACATTGGAGAATCCATTCCAATTCACTTAGGAGAATCAATGCGATTGACTCTGATATTTCGCACTGCGAGTTGTCTTTTCTTGATGAACCTTGGTTCGATATTCGGGCAAGGTCCGACGTTGGCGGGAACCGGGTACTCGAACCCTTCGATCATCAAAGTAGCACCGGGCCAAGTAACCACGTTGTTCGTGACGGGCTTGAAGACGGTCTTGCCATCTGAACCGATGAGGGCCACTGCTTTACCGTTGCCTACCACGTTGGTTGGAGTCTCGGTCACGTTGAGTCAAAACGGACAGCAACCAGCGGCCATCCCCCTGTTATCGCTCCAACAAATACCAGTCTGCAACAACGGCGACGGGCAACCGTCAGCATCCGGCTCTACACCGGATTGCCTCATAACTGCGATCACGGTCCAGATCCCTTTCGAGCTAGTTCTACCGCCGCAAGGGGCTGATGCTGTAATGGCGGTTAACGAGAATGGAAACGTAAGCAAAGGCTTCAGAGTGTTGCCAGTTTCCAGCAATCTACACGTCCTGAACGGGTGTGATGCGTTTCCGCACCAATCGCTTACGGCGTGTGGCGGCATCGTAACCCACGCCGATGGCTCTCTCGTCACATCTGATTTCCCTGCAAAGGCGGGAGAAACAGTTGTGGTCTACGCCTTTGGGTTGGGACAGACCATGCCAGCCATGAAAACGGGCGATGCAACGACAACGGCAGCACCGATCTCGGGAAGCACAGTCACAACTGTCGAGTTCGACTTTCGGCCAAATGCAATGCCATCAAACCCGTACTTCAATCCGAAAGTTGCGAGTCTTCCCGACCCGATTGCACCGGAATTCGCTGGCCTCACGCCGGGTCAGGTTGGGCTTTATCAGCTAAACATAAAGATCCCCAACAGCCTACCGTCACTCGTGCCATGCTCTTCATCGCTAGGCGTTGCATCCAATCTAACCATCAACATCGGCAGTAGTACATCAGGCGGCTTATCATTCGATGGAGCACCGATTTGCGTTGAACCCCCGCAGTAGAGATATAAGTGGGGCCGGGAGACGGATCCCCCGGCCCCGCACGGACGCTTCAAGCGGCTCCAATCGCCCGGGAACGGGCCTTTCACAGCCGCACGTACTCGACTGGCAATGTTTTGGCGTTGGCGAGACCCCAATGGGTGAAGTTGCTGGACCTGACGAGCACTTTCCGAATTTCGATCAAACGGCCATCGGGGGGCACGAACGAGTTCTCACTTCGGAGCGTTGCGGTCCCCCGCAACCAACCCTTTCAATAACTTGACAGGAATCGAAGGTCTCCCCTGCCGACCCACTGCGACATTAATTAGTTTAAAATCCCCATTGTGGCGATTGAAAATCCTCCAGCCCGTGCCATCAGGAAGAATGGGGCGGGCTCCGGCCAGGGGCGCTGTTGTCAACGGCCAGGATCGGGGTTGGACGGCGACGCACGTGTTTGGGCACTCCCCGTGTTCCATTCGGTAAACAAACGCTTTATGATCAAGAGGGAGGCCACCTATGAAATCTCTTTTAGCTTGTGTGTTTTGTTTCGGAATCGCCAGCTTGGCGGCAGCCCAGGACCTCGACCGCGGAATCGAACTGTACCGGAAGAACGACTTCACTGAATCCGCTTCCGTTCTCCGAAAAGTGGTGCAACAGGACGAAGGCAACGCGCGCGCGAACCTGTACCTGGGCTTGGCTCTTATCGAACAGGGCAAAGCGTCTGAATCCGAGCCGTTCATCGCAAAGGCCGACGAACTGTCTCCCAGTGGTGAGACAAAGACTGGCAAGGCGCGGCTAGCCATCGAAAAGAAAGAGTACGCCGCCGCCGAAGCCGCCCTCAAGGACGCCGACGGCGAGGATGTGCCGTATGTCCGCGGATTGCTGCAATTGAACCGCAAGCAGTACGAAGACGCCGCGCGGGACCTTGATGCGTATAGCCAGAGCCACCCGGCGCACGCTTACGCCCACTACTACGCCGGTATGGCTTACAACGGCTTGAATCGGCCGGACAAAATGCTCACGCATTTCGAGCTGTTTCTCAAAATGAAGCCGGACGCGCCCGAGGCTCGGAAAGTGAATTCGGTGGTGCGGGCCGTGAGATAGCTAAACTACGGTGCCAATTGGGGCGTAGACACAAACTCCGGCTGGCGGCAACCGTTCTAACCGGGATTTTAGGCCTGCTCGTGTTGTTCGTCGCGTTGCTGCACACGCGGCCCGTGCGGCGCTATGCGCTGGCGCAAGCGATACGGACGCTGGCCCGACAGGGAGTGGATGTCGATGCCGGCGAACTGGACTACAATCTCTTCAAATCGACGGTGACACTGGGTCACGTCACAGTTCGCTCGCGGCAGACGCCCGATCTGCCGCCGCTGGTCCGGGTGGATCAGATTCATGTCGCGCTGAACGTGTGGAAGCTCCTTCGGGGAAGGTTCTACCTGGAGGACGCGCAGATATGGAAACCGGTGATTCACCTGGTCATCGATGAAGCCGGCCGCGACAACATCCCGCACCTGCCGGCCAGCAGCGGGAGCAGCAGTCCGGAAATCGACTTCCTGATCCGGAAACTCCGCCTTTCCGGCGGATCGCTTCGTGTCGAGGAACGCCGCCTGCAAATCGATACTTCGCTCCCCCTCTGGCAGCTTGCGATCAATGGCGATTCGCGGAGCAAGGATCATGTGGTCCGGCTCGAAGCGCAGCAGCCTGGGCGCGTTGCCTTTCAACTGCGAAGCCTGGCGATTCCCACACTCACCGTCGAATTGATGCTGCGAAGAAATTCGCTGGACATCCACGCCGTCAAAATGGGGCTGGGAGATTCGATCATTGCATTCTCGGGCAAACTCGACAACTTTCAAGATCCGCGGTACGACATCAAGACTGAAACCGATCTCGCGCTGGAATCAATAACGAAGTTCGCGGGTGTACCCCAGAAGATCGGCGGCACCGTTCACGCCTCGCTCACCGCGACAGGTCCCCTTGCGCAGATGCGTGCAACGGCCCGCCTCGACGGCCAGAACCTGACGGTGGAGCGTCTTAACCGGCTGGGTCTCAAGGCGGAGATTACTTACGACGCTGCGGCTGGGCGGGTTCAAATCGCCTCCTTCAACCTGGCTTCACCAGCCGGTAAGATTCAAGGTAACAGCAGTGTAGCGCTCAATACCGGTGCGGGCGAGAGTACATTGAATGCCGCCGTTAGTGCGCTGGATCTCAAACAGCTCTCGAAGGCCTTCCAGCTTCCGGTGCGGCTCGCAGGCAGCGCGGCTGGCGAGGTAGCCGCGCATTGGCCGGCGCTGGCTTTCGACAGGGCTGCCGGAGACGCAAGCCTGCGTCTGATGGCGTCTCAGGCGGAGCCCACCCGAGATGTGGTACCCGTTTCCGGAGCCATCCAGGCGAAGGCGGCCGGCAACCGCGTGGAGGTTGGGATTTCTTCGTTGACTGCGCTGCACGCGCACGCCACCGGCCAACTCACGCTGGTGGACCGGCGCGAGCTGAGTGGCGCCGTCAGGCTGGATGCGCCCGATCTGACCGCAGCCATCGCGGGTGCGGAGAAGTTGCTGGGCCGGTCACTCGGCACGCCGGTTGGCGGCGCGCTTTCGGCGGAGGCGGCGCTTAGTGGCACGCTTGAGAAGCCGCGTGCGGCCGTCACGCTCAGCTCCCATGATCTACAGGTGGGTACCCTGAGCGGCATCGCGTTACACGCCGCCGTGAATTACTCGCCTTCGCAACTGGGGATTCAAGACTCAGTAGTGGAGTGGCAGAACCAACAGATCACGGCCTCGGGTAGCATCGGGCTCAAGGGCACCGCACCGCCGGTGGCACTTCAGGTCCATGCATCGGCGCTTTCGATTACGGCCCTCCTGGCGGCGGCCGGCAGGCAGTATCTTCCCGTTTCCGGAACGGTGAGGCTCGACGCAGATGTCGGTGGGACCACGCAGCATCCGCAGGCGCACGTGAGTCTCGCCGCCGCCGACCTAGCCGCTTACCACGAGGCCATCGGCTCCCTGACCGCCGAAGCCGGGTTCGGCGATTCGCTCTTAACTGTCACCCAATTCGGCCTGGGCAACGGTACGGTGCAGGCCACGGGCTCCTACAATCTCGAATCGAAGGATTACGCAATTGACCTGACGAGCCGCAACCTCCGGCTGATCTCGCTCGAACTGCCTGATGGTTCAGCGGTGCGCGGCTCGGTCAATTTGCAGGCTCGGGGCCAGGGCAATATGGATAACCCGTCGGCTACTGTAAGCTTCTCCGCCGCGGACGTGCAGTACCGCGACCAGCAGTTCGGCTCACTCACGCTGCAGGCGAATGTAGCAAATCAGCACGCGGACATCCAGGCGACGGCGCCCCAATACAACCTGACTGCAAAAGCCAGCGCCGGTCTCCAAGAGCCGAACCCTGTCACGTTCGAAGTGACGGCGGACCACACGGATCTGGCCACCCTCCCCCTGAAGATGCAGTTGCCGGTCGCCGGAACGGTGACGGCCACGTTGCGTGGCTCCGCCGACCTCAAGAACTACGAGCAGGGGCAAGCGTCCGCCGAAGTCGCCAAGCTCGACATTACATACAACGGCCAGCCAGCAACTATCGACGGTCCCTTGGTCGCGGGCTACCAGAACCGGATGTTGACGATCGGGCGCGCCGTGATCGTCGCCAACCACTCCCGCGTCAGCGTGGAAGGCAAACTACCCCTGGACGATGCCGCCGGAACGGGCGCGATTCACATTGCGAGTGCACTGAACCTCGCCGGGCTTTGCGCCTATCTTCCTGCAATTACGCCGGACGTCAGCGTCATGGGCGCCGCCAGTATCAACGGAACGGTGACAGGCACGCTGAAGAAGATCGATCCGAACCTGACCATCACTTTGGACCATGGCTCAGTTCCCGGCGCCGGCTTCCACCCGCCGTTGGGGAACTTGACCTTGCGCGCGCAGATCCGCGATGGCGCTCTGGAGTTGGAGAAAGCCTCCGGCGATTGGGGCCCGGCAAAATTCCAGGCGAGTGGAGTGATCCCGCTGACCCTTCTGCCGGCGGACTTGCCCGTCGCTTTTCCTCGGCGGCAAGGACCCGCGCAGTTCACCGCGGAGCTGAACCAGATCGATATCTCGGCGCTTCCCGGCGTGCCCAAGGACGTGACTGGCGCCGTGTCCGCCCGCATCGAGGCTCAGGCGGCACGGCCCGAAATCGATGCCATAACGGCGAAGCTCACGTTCCCCACGCTTCGCATAGGGCTCGGGACCTATAAGCTCGAACAGAGAGGCATCTCCACCGTCACGGTGGCGAACGGAGCCGCACGCGTCGAGCAACTCCAGCTCACCGGTCCTCAAACCGACATCAAGGTCACCGGCACGGCGGGATTCTTGGGCGCGCACCCTCTAGATCTGCATCTCGCCGGCGCGTTCGACGCCTCGCTCGCCGGGGCGTTCACCGAGGCCGTCCGAGCCCGCGGCGCAACCCAACTGGCGGTCGCGGTCACTGGCACCGCGGAGAGTCCGCAGGCGCAAGGCTACGTTCAGCTCTCCGAGGCACAGATCAGTCTCCAAAGCCCCCGGCTGGCCCTCGACAGTTTGAACGCGCGTATCGATCTCGCCGGCGCCCGCGCCACCCTCTCGCGCCTGGATGGCAGCTTGAACGGCGGGACGCTCTCTGGCAGCGGGTCGCTCGAATATGCCGCTGGCCAGCTGCGCAATACGAATCTGATCCTCAAAGCCGGCGGCGTTTATCTTGATTTTCCGGCAGGGCTCAAGACCCTTTCCAATGTCGACCTCAGCGCGCGCAACACGGCGGGCAACCTGGTACTCAGCGGCGAGGTTGTCATTTTGGAAGGTGGCTTCACAGACGATCTCAGCATCGACACGGGCATCCTCGCCGCCGTGAGCGCACCGCGCGGCATGGAGTTCACCGAAGATCCCAATCTCCTGCTGAAGAACACGCGCTTCAATATCGGCATCCGCACCGACAGTCCGATTTACGTGAAGAATAATCTGGCTAAGGCCGAGATTACCGCCGATCTGCGGTTAATCGGCGATCCGTACGAGCCTGCACTCTCTGGCCGTCTGACCCTGGAAGAGGGCAGCCAGCTGAACTTTAACGAGCGCAAGTACACCGTCGAGCGCGGCAACATCACCTTTACGAGCGAGCGCCGCATTGAGCCCAACCTGGACATCATGGCGACCACAACCGCCGGCGGACTCGATATCACATTGCAGGTGACCGGCGTGCCGGGTAAAACCGAAACTACGCTGACGTCGGATCCGCCTGAGCCGGAACAAGACATCCTTGCGGTCTTGTTGACGGGCAAGAAGCTCGACGATATTCGCAGCCAGGAGTTTACGGTGGCGCGCAACCAGGTGCTCTCGTACCTGACAGGCCGCGTTGGCTCCAGTCTTGGCCGCGGCATCGCAGGTGCCACCGGACTCAGTTCGGTGCGGATCGAGCCGAACCTGATCGCCAATGAAGCCAATCCCGGCGCCAGGCTCACCATCGGGCAGGACATCACCCCCAAGCTGAACCTGATCTACTCCATGGATCTGATCAACAGCTCGGATCAGATCTACGTCGGCGAATACGACTTCACGCGGCGGTTCAGCACGCGCGGCGTCCGTCAGTCCGATGGCAGTTTCCGCGGCGATTTCCGGCACGATCTGCGCTTCGGCGGGGTTCCCGAGCCCAAGAGCGCCCGTCGCCTGGAGAGTCGCAGAATCGACAAGATCACGATCAGCGGTATCACGTACTTTCCCGAAGAGAAGCTCGCTTCCAAACTCGGAGTGAAGCAGGGCCAGAAATACGATTTCTTTAAGGTGCGCCGCGGCGTCGACAACATCGATAAGCTGTTCACCCGAGAGAACCTGCTGCAAGCCAATGTGCGCCTGAAACGGGATTCCGGGGACGCAACCGTGGACCTGACCCTGGATGTGGACGCCGGACCCGTCGTCGATTTCATCTATGAAGGCATCGCCGCCGATGGAGGCCTGAAAAAGCGGGTCCGGGAAACCTGGCGCAACGGCGTCTTCGATTCGCAGCGTGCCGAAGATGCGGTACAGGAGATCCGTTCCTGGCTGGTCAAAGCAGGCAAGCTTCAGCCCGTGATCGCATATAAGATTTTGAAACCGACGCCCGACCGCGTAAGCGTGGTGTTCGACATTCAGCCCGGCCCGCAATTCAGCAATGTCGAAATCGCGTTCGATGGGGCCGTTGGAATTGCAGCCAAGGACCTGCGTGAAATCGTCAAGTCGCAGAAGCTCTCCGAGGAAGTTTACGTGAAGCCCTTCAGCGTGACCGAACTGCTCACGCGCTATTACCACGAGCAGGGATATCTGGACGCCAAGATTGACAATCCAAGATACGAGTTGAGCGCCGAGACTCGCACGGGTAAGGTGACGTTTCCTGTTCAGGAAGGGCCGCGGTATCACACTGCGGGAGTCGAGTTTCGGGGCAACACGGTATTCGATACCGCCGCGCTGACCGCGGCCGTGCCGCTTCCTAAAGGGGAGGAATATCGCCCTGTGCTGCGCGAACGAACGCTCCAGAAGCTGCGGGAACTCTACTGGGAGAAGGGCTACAACGATATGGAGGCGGACCTCTCCACGCACCGCGGAAAGGCAGCAGGTGAACTGGTCGCCGTCGTGAAGATTACCGAAAATCGCCAAAGCGTCGCCCGCGAAATCGTCGTGGAGGGAAATGACAAGACCAGTGAGGGCTTGATCCGGACACAGATTGAGGTGAAGCCAGGCGATATTCTGAACCTGCAGAAGCTGAGTAATTCAAGGCGCAATTTGTACCATACGGCCGCCTACTCGCTGGTGGAGATCACGCAGGAGGAGGTGGAAGCCGAGTCCAACGCTACGGCCCGGAAGGCGGTCCGCCTGCGTGTGCGAGTCCGCGAAGTGCAGCCCTTCCAGTTGCGCTACGGCGCCTTTTACGACACCGAGCGCGGACCGGGGCTTATCGCCGACCTGACCAATCGGAATTCGCTCGGCAGCGCACGAACATTGGGTCTCCGCACCCGCTACGACGCGCAATTGCAGGAGGCGCGCCTCTACTTCACGCAACCGCTGCTGCGCACGTTCCCGGTCTCGACCACGGTCAGCCCCTATGTTCGCCACGAACGCAACCCCGCAACCAGCATGTCGGACGCGTTCAATGTGGATCGCACGGGTATCTCCATTCAACAGGAGGCCAAATTCCGCCGGATGTATGTGGTGACCTACGGGTATCGCCTCGAAAAGAGCCGCACTTATGACACCGGACCCGATCCGTTTTTCAACATCCCATTACGGATCGCCGCCCTCACTGCTACGGTCACCCGGGAAACTCGCGACGACGTGCTCGATGCAACTCGCGGCCAGTTTTTCTCGCACGCGTTCCAGTACTCGCCGGAACTGCTTGGCTCGCAATTGCGTTTCGTCAAGTATTTCGGTCAGTATTTCCGCTATTTTCCACTGCAAAAACCCAAGGTGCAGCTCTTCACCAACCAGGTGCTCCGGCCGCGCCTGGTGTATGCGACCGGTTTACGGGTTGGGTTGGCAACTGGCCTTGGGGGCCAGGAAATTACGCTTGGCGAACGCTTCCTCGCTGGCGGAAGCACGACCATCCGAGGTTTTGAGCAGAACGGCGTCGGGCCGATCGGATTCGACCGCTTGCCCCTGGGCGGCAATGCCGTACTGATCTTCAACAACGAAATCCGTTTCCCGCTCGTCAGCCGGTTCGACGGCGTCGGTTTCGTCGATATTGGCAACGTCTACCGACACGTTTCCGACGTCAGTTTGACCGACCTTCGGAAGGCCGCCGGACTCGGTCTGCGCGTCCGAACACCGTGGTTCCTCTTGCGGCTGGACTATGGATTGAAACTCGATCGCCGCCCAGGCGAATCCATGGGCCGGCTCTTTTTCAGCATCGGCCAGGCTTTCTGAGCATTGCGAGCGAAGCCTGGGGTAGCCAGCCTCCTCACGTCGCGCGTTTTGCAGTCAGGTGGGTAGGCGTTCGATCTTTCCAACGGCGGTGATCGCGTAGTAGAGGACGCCGATCTTGGTTCTGACGGGCCCGAAGGCCGGACCACAAGGCCGTGAGACGGGGCCAATTCCGCTGGCTCCCGTTACCCGCCGGTAGTTGGTTGACCGTCGTTTACCGGCCTCACTGCAGATGGTTTACGGCATACTCCTCCGTAGGGCTTGTGACGTACGCGAGTGCGAGTCGACATGTGGCGCCGGGATCGAGACCACGGCCGAGTCTGACTGGGCGCACTTCGACATTAACTTCGACATTACCGGTGCAGGAATGCGCAGTCGTAGGCAAGCCCGTTCACCGACGACCATGTTCGCTCCGAAACCATTGAACCGATGCCACTTCTGACGGGCAGTGAACCTTACTGACCGTCAGTAAGTACAGAGGCACCCCTCCTCATAACCCAAAGGTCACAGGTTCAAATCCTGCCCCCGCAACCAACTTCTTGCCCGTAGCGCCCACAAAACCAAAGACATTGAGGTCCGACTTCGTCTCCCGGCGACTGTGTCTTTCTCCTGCGTTTTTTGGGTTTTGCTACCAAACTGCTGCCAAACCGGGTTTTCCTTCTTGTAAACATCGCCTGTTGCAGCTTCTTTGCCGCTGCTTCGCGTGAGTTCGGGAAGAAGTGTCCGCGTGGGCGGGACGACCTGGTTCTGGTCCATCGCCGGCATTTCGATACACGCGCGTCGGATCGAGTCGAAGGAACTCGCGCTTGAGTGCGCTCCTGCCCCTTTTCCCAACCGGTTTGCCTCGTGCCGCGGTTAGCGGAAAAGAATGGAACCGAAATCGCCGAGGAAATCGCGCCACAGGAACCAGTAATGCGCTCCCGGGATCTCCTTGTAGGATGTCTTGAACCCGTGTTTTTTGAGCAGCGAGTGAAGGTTCATGGTGCCTTCGCGAGCCATGTCGGTGGTGCCGGCGCCGGTCCAGTAGAACTTCACCCCGCCGCCTTTCACCGCTTCCAGTTGCGTTTCGTAGGCCTCGTCGACGGTGCGCGGTCCGGAGCTGAATACGCCGATGTAGCCGAATACGCCGGGGTTGTTGTTGGTCGCCATCAAGGTGTGGCCGCCGCCCATCGAAAGGCCGGCGATGGCGCGGTTGTCTTTATTGGCGATTACGCGGTAGGTCTTTTCCACGAACGGGATGACGTCTTTCACCAGGCTTTCGGGATAGGACCCCGCATAGGGCTGGGGTGGACGGGGTGCTGCGCCACCGCGTCCCGCTCCGGCCGCAGCCTGAAGCGGGGGCGGAGCGGGGGCCGTAACGGATTGAGGTGCGGGCGTGGGACCGTATGCGTACCCCTGGGATACGGTCTGGGTTGCGTTGCCATTGGGCATGACTACGACCATCGGCTTTGCTTTGCCCGCGGCGATCAGGTTATCCAGAATCACGTTGGCACGCCCCATGGTGACCCATGCGTCTTCATCGCCGCCGCCGCCGTGCAGAAGGTATAGGACGGGATAGCGGGTCTGATTGGCCTCGTAGCCGGGAGGCGTGTAGATATACATGCGGCGGCGATCCTGTTTCAAAGTGGGCGAGGAGTACCAAACGGTATGAACGGTTCCGTGCGGGACGTCCTTGAAATCCCATAGATCCGACTCGGGGCCGGAGATCATGAGAAGGTTGTCAACACGGGATCCGTCGCGCTGGGTCTCACCGTTTCCCGGGTCGAGAGCTTTGACGCCGTCGACGAGATACCAGTAGCCCCACAACTGCGCGCCCAGCGGGCCCGCGGTGGCCGACCAGATTCCGCTGTCGTCCTTGGCCATCTTGATATCGCGCGCTCCCTCCCAGCTCCCGTTCAAGGTGACCTCGTTCGCCTTGGGAGCAAACAGGCGGAACGTGACAGTACGGTCGGCATGGATTTCGGGGGAAACCGGACGGGGCGCCGCGGCGCCGCGCCCCGGAGCAGCCTGCTGAGTGTAGGCCACCGGCAGCATTAGCAATGCCGCCGCGGTCATCGATAGAGCGAAGTGTTTCATGGTGGTATGCCTCGTTAGTTTGCGATCTGATTCTCCGGCAACCCGTAAAGCTATGGAGGCGGCCGATTTCGATAAGCTTGGCACTTTGGGGGTGGCCCCGCAAGCCTGTTACCGTAACTCGCGCGGGTTCTGTGAGATCTTGAGTGTTTTCAAGTCCTTGGGAAATTGTTTCAGTCAGGTAGTGCGCGGTATGATACCTGCCTACTCTTGCAGCGGCATCTGCGACCTACCAGAAATAGGCCGCCAAAACACGCGCTGGACCCGGAGTACGGTCGATGACCTCGGTGCTGATGACGATCTGCAGATTCTTCTTTTGCCAATGAGCCGGAACACGGCCTGCCAACGACTCCATCTGCCGCGCATCGGTCAGGAACCGTCCGGCGGCTTCGGTACCGGATGCGTAAAGTCCCGCGACGACCACGACAATCTTTCCCGTCCGCGGATTCAGGAAGCGCGAAATCAATGCGTAGTCCTCGTCGACTAGCGGACGCCCTTCGGCATCCTTCCTGCTTAAGTCGATTTTCCACCGGCTCTTACCTGGATCCTGTTGGTCGGCAATCCAGTATTCCGTCCCGTCCTGGTGAAACCCGAAGCGCATGCCCTCCATGAGCCGAAGGGTCCACGCATCGTTAAAAGCCCCGACTAGGATCGCCGGGCTCTCCTGCAATTCACTGAAAGTGGTCCGCTCTTCGCGACGGAGTTGATAGGGCTGCCCCTTGGACTGAATCAAGCCGGTCAGTCGTGCGAGCGTGAAAGCGTCAGTCCATCCAATGCCCGGCCGACGGCTGCCGAGTTGTTCGGGGGTCGCCGCTGTGCCAGGCGACAACGGGGCACGTCCGACACACAGGACCACGGGAACGGACGGATTCAGAACAGGCGCCCAAAACTGATCGAGCACATTCGACTGCCTCACCCATGGCCTGAACCAGACAATCGACACTAGGGCGAGACTCATTGCGATGGCGATGCCAAGCTTCGTAGAGTTGAGCCACGCCGGTACAAAATGCGGGCGCGGGCCGAAGCGTTCCGGCATGGGAAGAGCGACGGTGGCGGACTCGTCATGAGGAATATCGGGCTCATGGGGTATGACGGATTCCGTCAGCCGGTCCAAATGCTCTTTGGATTTTGGAAAGTGAAACTCCGGAAGGTAAGAGCCAAGGGGGAGATCTACGCGAATCTCTCCCTCATGCCCCGATTCGTGATAGTACTGCGCGATGCGTTTACGAATTTCGCCTGCCGATACGCGGACCACTGGATCAATCGCTGGATCGTAATCGGGACTGCGGCCAAAGACGTCTATACCCAGGGACCGTTCCTTGAGATCGCTGGTTTGTCCCTGCAATGTACGTTCGACGACGTGGCGCAGAAGGTTCGGGTATCGCCTGCTGTTGCGAAATCCCGGGCTCTCCAGGATACGTTCGAGCTGCTCGCGAATGGCACACTGATTCTTACCTGCTTCCAGGTGCGACAGAGCACCGTCCGCATCGGGACGCTGAAAAACAGTCGAAGACATGGCCCACCCTCGCTAGGCGGAATTATACACCAAGGGAGAGACAAAAAGTGGGGCGGGTGATTCAGGCCGCATTCTCTCGAACTTCCAGGCAGGTATCATACCGTGCAGCGATCGCACCGTTAACCATTGATTCGCCGCGCGTTCGCCGCGCTACCTCGCCTTCGCTACGGTAACGTCCTTGCAAGTCTATGCGTTCGGGTCCAAGCTTTTCGAAACGGGGTTGGACCAGAGAGCGTGGAACCCTGTCAGGGGGCGTAATCACCGCCTGGAAGCAGTGGGCTCTGCGCGGGGAAGGTACGCTTCGTTGCTCCCAAGTTTGGAGGTTTACCATGAAATTGCAGGCCGGAAACAGAGGGGTCGCGCTAGCGGTGGCCCTGGTGGTCTTTACGGCTCCCCTATTTGGACAACAGTCATCGGGGTCCATCAGTGGCGTGGTCCAGGATAGCCAAGGTGCCGTCGTGCCCAATGTTAAAGTGATCCTGCTTAACCAGTCGCAAGGGACGATTGCCAGAGAGCTACAGACCAGTGGGGAGGGTACCTTCTTCTTCACACCGGTCAGCCCCGGCACATACACGGTCACAGTGGAGGCGGCGGGGTTCAAGAAGTACGCGAGAACGGATATTACCCTGTTTGCCCAGGACCGTATTGGGATTCCGGCGATCGTATTGGAGCTTGGGGCTGTCGGGGAGACCGTCAACGTGGAATCCAGCACGGTCGCTCTACAGACGGTCAGCGCGGAGCGGTCGGGCGTCCTCACCGGTTCGCAAATGAATAACTTGGGTTCCAGCACGCGGCTGTACACCGACCTTCTGCCAACCATCCCCGGTTTCAACGCGGATACCCAAAACGCCAATGGATTACGCACAGACCAGAACGCCATCGCGGTGGATGGCACCCTGGTCACCGATGTGGGCAACAACAGTGCGGGCGGCTGGCGGCTGAACACGGACATCATCGCGGAGTTTAAGGTCCTGACCAACGGCCAGCAAGCTGAATTTGGGCGGGCCAGCGGCTCGAATATCACGCTGGTCACCAAAGGCGGCAGCCGGGATTTTCATGGCGTGGGCTACGAGTTTTACCGCAATGAATGGATGAACGCCAACACCTGGACGAACAACTATAACGGCTTGTCGCGTCCCCGTGCCCGCAACAGCACGTTTGGGTTCAACGTCGGCGGACCGGTTTACATCCCGCACAAGTTTAATAGCAGCAAAAGAGAAGCTCTTCTTTTTCACCAACTTCGAGTTTCAGCGTCCCCGCGTGTTCGACAACCTGGTCTCCCTTACCGTGCCAACGGCCCTGGAGCGCGGCGGCAATTTCTCCCAGACCAGACAGAACAATATCCCGGTCACGATTCTCGATCCGGCCAACGGCAGGACACCTTTTCCGGGCAACATCATTCCGCAGAACCGCTGGAACCAGTACGGCTTGCAACTCATGAACATCTTTCCCACGCCCAACCGGCTGGGCGTGGACCCCGGATACAACTATCAGTATCAGTTTGCCGGCACGGACTCGCGAAACGACCGCACGATCCGCATCGATTACAACATCTCCCCAAATTGGAAGTTCTTTTTCCGCCTGTTGCAGAACAAGCGCGACCTGAATCAATCCGGGGGCTTGAACGTCAACAACACCATCGGGATAGGGGCGTTTCACGCGCTCAGCGGAACCATCTCCGGCGCCGGAAACCTCACCACGATCATTACGCCGACACTGACCAACGAGTTCAACTACGGCAACACCCGGAACTGGCTGCCGAATGAACCCGCTTCCGGCAGCAATTACCTCAGGGCCAACACGGGAGTGACCCTGCCGTTGCTGTATCCCAATGCGGACCAACTGGCGAACCTGATTCCAAACATGTTCTTCGGAAGCGAGGTGGCCAACGCCCCCACCATCTTCATTGGCGGGATGCCGTACGACAATGAAAACCCCACGCAAAACATCACCGACAACGTCGCCAAAGTGTTCGCAAGGCACACTTTGAAGGCCGGCATTTATGCCGAATCCAGCACCAAGCGACAGACCGCCACCGAAGTCAACAATGGACGGCTGTATTTTAATACCGACTCGTCCAACCCGGGCGACACAGGGTGGGACTACTCCAACATGCTGCTGGGGAACTATCAGACCTTCGACCAATCCAACAGGTACCTCAAGGGCACCTACTATTACCGGACCTTCGAGTGGTACTTGCAGGACAACTGGAAGGTGCGGTCGAACCTGACGCTGGACTACGGAGTGCGGTTCTCGAACCTGCAACCTTGGTACGAAATGAAGGACAGCATTTCCAGCTTCCAGCCTTCCGCGTTCGACCCGAAGCAGGCTGTGATGCTCTATCAGCCGATTTTGGTGAGCGGCGTGCGCTCGTCGCTCAACCCACTGACGGGACAGACCGGAGCGGCGGCCCTCATCGGAGCCATCGTACCCAATTCCGGCAACATGTATAACGGAATCGTCACGCCGGCGACCAGCACCAATGGAAGAGGCATGCTCAATGGACAAGGCATTCTGCTTGGGCCGCGGTTCGGCCTCGCATGGAGCCCTTTGGGAGCCGACCGAAACCTGGTGGTGCGTATGGGCGGAGGTGTGTTTTACGAGAGGATACAGGGCAACATGATCTTCAACCAGATAAATTACCCGCCCCAACTGCTCACCCCCAAAATCTACTACGGGAACCTGAGCACGATCGCCACTTCGGCGGGGACCCTGTTCCCGCTCAATGCGGCCGGGCTTTCACCCGAGGGCAAGATCCCAACAGTCTACAACTTCAACCTGAGCGTGCAACGCGAATTACCCGGCAAAATCAAACTGGATGTCGGTTACGTCGGCATGCTGAATCGCCATGAACTGGCCCGGGCTCCTTTCAACGAGCCGGCCTTCGGGGCCGCGTGGCAATCGCAGAAGCAGGATCCGGCCCGGTGTCCCAACCCCGCGACCTGCAAGCTGAACGGAGACAATGCGCTGCCGGTGGACTTCTTGCGTCCCTATACCGGGTACAGCGGCTCGGCTGGAGGGGTGGCGCAATCGGGCCTCGGGGGAGGCGGTTTCATCGCGACCTTCGGGTCGAGCGCCAACTACAATGCCCTACAAGTGTCCGCCAACCGGAGCGCAACTAAAGACCTCACCGTGGGCGTGGCCTATACGTGGTCGAAGGTGCTTGGAACGGATACCGACTATTCCTTCGTGGGGAACCCTTTGAATCACCGCAAGGCGGACTACGCTCCGCTCACTTACGACCGCACGCAAACCCTGGTGATCAACTATGTCTACAACGTGCCCGGCGCGGCACGGAAGGGAACTTTCCTGGATAATGCGGTCGCGCGTGGGATTCTCAACGACTGGCAGATCACCGGGATCACGAGTTTCTCCTCCGGCCAACCGGTGGTGATTGGCGGTAACAGCGTGACCTCGGTGGGCTCATACAACGTGCAGGGAGTGGGCGGTACTACGCTAAATCAGCAGATCACCGGAAACGCCGGCTGGGCTGCGAGGCCCGTGCTATCGTGCAACCCGAACCTTTCATCGGGATCGCGAACGCTGTATGCGTTCGTCAATACCTCGTGCTTTGGTCCCGCTGCCGTAGGGAGCACCGGGATGGATTCGTCGCTGCGTCCGGTTCGCGGTCCGGGACTCAACAACTGGAATATATCGGTCTTTAAGAAATACCCATTCGGGCGCAGCGAACAGCGGTATCTCCAATTGCGCCTGGAGTTGTACAACGCCTTTAATCACACTCAATGGGGCGGCACGGTCGCCAACAACTACGAAGCCGCCGGGTTCAACAACACGCCGACCTTCAACGCCGCCGGCCAGATCACCAACCTGCCCAACGCTTTGGGCGGCGGCGGCGGCCGATTCGGGTTCGGAGCGCTGAACGCGGTCCGTCCTCCGCGCAGCATTCAACTCGGAGCCAAGATCTACTTCTAGTTCCGGGCTCGACAAGCCGGCCCTAACGCCAGTCTCGGGAGATCCACACATGCGGTTCAGATGCTTTTGCATATTGATGTTCATCGCCACCGCGGCCGCTGCCGCCGTCGCCGAGAGCGGGCTGCGAGTCGCAAGGGCGACACCAACCATCCCGGGTTGGCCACCTGGCCGAAGTTCAACGCGGAACAGCGGGCCACCATGATCTTCAACGACACCTGCGAAGTGAAGAACGATCCTGACCGGGAACTGCGGCTGCTGGTCAGCAACGGCTAGCGACTTTTGCATAGCTCCGCGTGAGCGCCGGAGCGTCTGAACGCTCCCGGCAATCGGCGCGAAGTATTCTTAAAGGACTGAGACGATTTATGAAGCCATTGAGCGTTATTAGTATTTGCACCTTTGCGACCTTGCTTGGCGTGACCGTCGCCCAGGAAGCCCCCGCCGGCGAACGGGTCAAGACCGCCAACGGAGTGGTCCAAGGGAGCAGCACCAGCACCGG
>JANYAH010000078.1 GCA_025361425.1 Candidatus Solibacter sp.
CGACGGCGTGGAGAGCAATCGCGTGCAATTCCCGATCGAGCAGTAAGGCACCGGGGACTCTTACCGACGGCACCAGGCGCATAACTTTCCAGGCACCGACGTGGCGCAGACTCTCAGACTCTCAGTCTGCCGCGTCCCGACTCTTCCGGACGCCCTTTGGAGCACTACCGGATCGAGTCCCCGGGCTCCTGAGGCGGCACAGCGCGAATCACCGGGTACCGGTTGTGGAGCCGTCCGGGGCGCATGCAATCTATATCGACGCGGCTCGCGGATGCGGCAGTTATAATTGAAGGTCCTTATGACCCTCAATTGGCCGTCGGTGTGGCTTAGCCTTCGTGTCGCCGGTCTGGCGACGGCGGGCGCGCTGGTGATGGGACTGTGGCTTGTGTCCCGCCTGGCGACGCGCGAATTCACCGGCCGCAAGGCCACGTTGGGGCTTCTGGCGTTGTTGTTTGCGACGCCGGTGGTGATTCTGGCGTGGCTGCTTCTCCGGCCGGTGTTTCCGTGGCAGGCCGGCGCCGCGGTGGGCGCGATCGCGGCACTACCGCCGATTGTGCTCGGCTCGCGCAGGCGCTTGCAGGATCTGAATCGGGAATACGGCGATGCGGCGCGCAGTCTCGGCTGCTCGGAGTGGCGCATTTTCTGGCGCGTGATGCTGCCGCTTGGCTGGCAGCCGATTCTGGCGGCGGCCGGAGTGGCGTTTGTGCGCGTGTGGATGGAGTGGAGCATCGTGGCCGCCTTATGACTCACGCACGCATCGGGAAGCAGAATCTCGATATCGATCTGCCTGTTCCCGACGGCATCACGGCGCTGTACGGTCCGGCGGGCGCGGGGAAGACAGCGACGCTCGCGGCCATCGCAGGCTTCGCGCGTCCAGAGCGGGGACGCATCCTGATTGGCGATGCGATCGTCTTCGACGGCGAATCCCGCGTGAATCTGGCGCCGCGCCGGCGGCGTTGCGGATGGGTGGGCACACGCGATGCGCTGTTCCCTCACTTGACGGTGCGGCAGAACCTGCTGTTCGCCGCCGGCCGGTGGGCGCGGCTGGAGCGGACCAGACGGGTGGCCGAAATGCTGGAGCGCTTCGAACTGGCGGACGCGCTGGAGATGCGTCCGCGCGACCTGACGCCAACGCGCCGGCTACGCACCGAGGTGGCGCGCGCGCTGATGACGGAGCCGAAAGTGCTGCTGGTGGATGAGTGCGGCGCAGGGCGCGGCGCCGATGAAGGCCTCCTCCGCGCGGTCCGCGATGCGTTCGACGGGCCCGTATTGTGGGTCATCGGCAGGCTCGATCTCTGCTACAGTTCGGCGGATCGGCTGGCGCTCGTAGAGGGTGGCCGGCTGGTGGGGTACGGACCGGCGCGCGAGGTGATGGAGCGCCCGCAGTCTTTGGAGGCGGCGCGCCTGGTGGGGATCTCGAACCTGTATCCGGCGACCATCGCGGCGCTGGATCCGGGCCGCAACCAGAGCCGCATCGAGTGCGCGGATTTCGCCCTCAACGCACCTTATCTGAAGGGGCACTTCAAAGGCGACCGCGTCTGGGTGGGGATCCGCGCGGAAGATGTGCGGGTACACGCGGGCGAACTGGAGGCGGACGTCAACTTTGTACCGGTGCACCTGCTGCGCATGACGGAGCGGCCGCGCTCGGTGCGCCTCGAATTCGCCGGCGGCATCGCGGCGGAGATATCGCGCGAGCAATACGCGCGGCAGAAGGATAATAAAGGGTGGCAGGTGGAGTTTCCGCCCACCGCGCTGCGTGTGTTTTGACCGATGCCACTGAAGCCTCTTGCCGAATATGAACTGCTGGCCGCGCAAGCGCACGGCCATCTGTGCGCGGGCCAGATTCTGGGGCTGCGCATGGCCATCCAAGGGATGAAACTGCTGGGGTTGGACGACCCGGCGGGGAAAGATCGCAAGCGGCTGGTGAGTTTCGTCGAAATCGACCGGTGCATGACCGATGCCATCGGCGTGGTGACTGGCTGCCGTTTAGGAAAGCGCGCGCTGAAGTTTCGCGACTTCGGCAAGACGGCGGCGACCTTCTGCGACCTGCGGGAGAATCGCGCGGTGCGGATTGTGGCGCGGGAGAGCTCGAAGGAACGCGCGTGCGCCCTGTATCCGGAAATTGCGGACAGGAATGAGCGCCAAATGCGCGCCTATCGGGAAATGCCGGACGAGGAGCTGTTCGAGATCGAGTGGGTGCGGGTGACCGTCCCCGCGGAGGACCTCCCCGGCTACAAGGCGGCGCGAGTGGTTTGCGAGCAGTGCGGCGAAAGCGTGAATTTCCGGCGCGAAGTGGTGCGCGAAGGGCGTTCCCTGTGCCGCGCGTGCGCCGGCGAACGCTACTACGGCCCGGCGTGATGCTGCGCTACTACATCACGGACCGGCATTCCGCCGGTGGCGCGGAAGCCCTGCTGAAGTATGTGGAGCGCGCGCTGTGGCACGGCGTGGAACGGATTCAGGTGCGCGAGAAGGACCTGGGTGCGCGTGATTTGTACACGCTGGTGCGCCGGATTCTGGCGCTGCCCAACCCGCACGGCACGCGCATTCTGGTGAATTCGCGCGTGGATATTGCGCTGGCGGCGGGCGCACACGGGGTCCACCTGAGCGGTGATTCGGTGGCGCCCGGAATTTTACGCGCCATTGTGCCGGCGGAGTTCCTGATTGGTGTGTCCGCACACACCCTGGCGGAGTTGCTCTCCGCCGAAACCGAAGGCGCGGACTTTGCCGTGTTCAGTCCCATTTTTCCGGTGGGCTCGAAAGCGGGTTACGGGCCGGCGCTGGGCATCCACTGCCTGCGGGAGGCGGTGCGGCGGGTTACCATTCCGGTGCTCGCACTGGGTGGCGTTACGCGGGAAAATGCCGCTGCGTGCCTGGCAGCGGGCGCGGCGGGAATCGCGGGGATTTCGATGTTTCAAGGGTAAGTGGAACTGGCTCCTGTTCGGCAGCGCAGAAGTGAGCGGGCGAGGGCGGTCTACGAAAACTGCGCAGGGGTTTACTTGGGGGCGGATGGGACCGGGGTGAGTTGCTGGTTGGCGTAGGTGAAGACGCGGTCGTAGACTTCGCCGCGGGGTGGGCCGGATGGGCTCTTGAGGTGACGCACCTGGATGTCTTCGTCGCGGAAGGTGAGCCGGAACATGGCGAGCAGTATGTTGTCGCCTTCGGGGTAGGGGTCTTTGAGAACCAGGACCTTGGCTCCGCGCGGGACCCCGTAATGGCTTAACGGCTGGAGCGTGCAGCGGACCGATTCATGGGCTTCGGCGACCCAGCGATTGCCTCGGGGCTTCTGGCGCCAGTGGAGGGGCACGAGACAGGCGGCGACGATGAGGAACAGGATGGCGGGAGCGGCGGCGCCCGCACGCGGAAGCAGCCGGCGGCGCGCGGTGGTGAGCGATCGCGCGATCAACAGGTACCATCCGGGCAGCGTGAGGTAGATGGCATAGAAGCCGCGTTCGGCGATCAGGACTACGGGGAGAATGCCGAGCAGAATCAGGCAGGCGGCGAAGAGCAGATCGCGTTTGCGCAGCACGAAGACCAGAGCGAGCACGACAGCCCAAAGTAGAACGATGCGCAGGCCGGTGAACTGAATAGCGCCATAAAAGAGGTCGTAGGCGTAGTGCTTCCAGTTGGCGATTAGCACTTGCCAGGAAAAGCTCGGGGAGTAGGCCGAATTGGCGGTCATGCGCGCCGCGCCGGTGGTTTTATACAGGATGAATGCGGCGGTGAAGAGCGCGAACGGCCAGAGGCGGCGCAGTTCGCGGCCGGCCCAGGGGAGGGCGGAGGAAAGGTGCGGCGCGGGCGGGTAGTAGATCAGGTCGTAAAGTACGAGGAAGAGCGGGAGGGTCACGGCCATCTCCTTGGCGCCGAGCGCGCAGAGGTAGAGCCCGAGCACCAGGATGAGCCACCGAATGGCGCGTTCGCGGACCTGAATGTACAGGGCCAGCGCGCCGAAGTAGAAGAGGAAGCAGAGGAGGTCGAAGACGGTGCCGGTGCTGTAGTAGAGGTCGGCGAGATGGGCGTGATAGGCGCCCAGCAGGCAGGCGAGGGCGGCGACTTCGCGCGAGCGGGAAAGCTTCAGGCAGAGGATGTAGAGCAGCGCCAGGTTGGCGGAGAGAATGGCGAAACAGGCGATCCGGTAAGGCAGCGAGTTGAAGCCGAAGGCGGCGAAGAGGGCGCGGTAGAAGAGTGCGCCCACGGGACGGTCGGATTCCGCCAGGGGGCGGAACCAGGCGCCATAGAGGTTCATCATGTCGTCGGGCGTGAAGTAGGCGCGGAGGCCATCGCCAGAGAAGCCGAGGAAGACGCCGGCGATCAGCAGCGTGGCGAAAATGGTGTTGCGTCCGGGCAATGGCGTTCTGCATCTGGCGGCACGGTTCGGGCGCGGCCACCAAAGGGAAAAGCGATAGTAGCACTCGGGGCGTCCGGGAGGGGTGCGCCTATGGAGTTTTGGCTGCAAACTGCCGATGAGACTACCGTGGAGGCCGAAATGGACGACAACTGCATCTTGGAACTTTGTGATCCCGACGGTTTGCCCGTAGGTCGGGCAATTCGCCTGGCGCGGGAGGTATCGCGGATCGAGCCGAATCTAGCTCCGAGTCTGGGGGCGTATGTGTGCCACCTGGCGGACTCGGCGAGATCCGACGGCCGGTTGATGCAGCGGGCGCTGGAGTTGCTCTGTGCAATCTCGGACCCGCGCAGTTTCGCAGCCACCTGCGAGCGCGTGACGGAAGAGGGCAGCCCGCTGGCGAGCGCCATAGTGCGTTGGCTGGCGGTGGGAACCGAACGCGGTCCCGGCACGCCGCTTCCCGGTGCGGGGGCGGCGCGCCTGGGTCCGGTACCTGCCAGCGCGGTTTAGCCCGCTTGCGACGCGGCGGGCGTCAGGAGCAACTTATGCTACGGACGCTATTTCAACTCGTCGGGTAGCGGCAGCGTAACGGCGCCGGTGGCGGCCCACTCGGCGCCGCGCACCAAGGTGGCGATGAAGCCGGGTAGTTTCATGGCATCGGGATCGTGCCCGAGGGCAGTGGTGAAGACGCGGCCATTGCCGAATTTTGTGGTCCAGAGCATCGGGTGGTTGAGCCCGGGGCCGGGAATCGGTTGTTTCTCGCCCGGCTTGTACAGCGCATGGTCGTCATAGGCGGTGGCGAGCACGTGATAAGTGCCGTCCGGCTGCCACTTCAGATTGGCGTACAACTCGTCACTGGCCTGCGGGAAGCTTGCGCGCATGCCGCGGGTAATGAGATGCTCGCGATCGCTGAGCGTGACGGTGAAATCATGACGCGCCGAGTGATGGCCGTTGTTGGGTCTCCAGTTGCCGGCGCAGATCTGTTCGAACTCGCTCCAGCCGTTAAAGGCGGCGGTGGAAAAGTGGTACACCACCAGTCCCTTGCCGCTGCGTACGAAGTCCAAAAGCGCGCTGTCGGCCCGGGCGCCCCAGCGTAGGGCGGGCTTGTTGCCATCGTAGTAGTTGAGCACCACCAGATCGTACGGCGCGAGGGTTTCCGCGCTACCGCCGCGGAACTCCTCGGTTACGCGCACTTCGAACCGCTTGGTGTCTTCCAGTATTTTGCGCAGCACGGGCGTGGTGGCGCGCCAGTCATGGCCGTTCTGGCCCGTAATGATCAGCACTTGCAGCTTGGGCGCCTGAGCAGGCGCGGGCCGCGCGATTCCCAACAGGAACACGCAGGCGACTCCGAGTTTCAGAAACGGATTGCTCATGACGCTCCGATTTTAGCGCCATATACTAACTCTTCGTTCTGGGTGTGAATGGTTTCCTGCAAAACAGGCCGCCTGGAATGCATGGATGCCTTCTCTTGCGAGGACGACCACCATGCCCAGTTGTAAGACTCGGGATTTTGATGGACTACCTCATATAGAAGAGGCTGAGGCGGGGGAGTCTCGATTTCTCCAGGAGATTGCGCTCCAGGTATTGCTTTTCCAGCATGGAGAGTTGGTCGGCGGTCATTTTGCCGCGGTAGGGGCGGAGTTGGCGGTCTAACTCCTGGCGGGCATCCAGCATCTGTTCTTCGGTCAGCAAGGTACGCGCCCGCGCCATCATCTTTTCTTCGAGGACGGTGAGGCGCTGCTCCAGGGACTCCAGGTCCTGGTAGTGCTCTTCGACTTGGGCGGCCAGACGGCGAAGGGAATCGGCGATTTCGGGGTAGGGGACGGCGGCGGCGTTGCTCTCCAGGTAGACGCGCAGGTCTTCGAGTGGAAAGGGCGGGGCGGTTTCGCGCTTAGGTTGCGCGAGGCCGGCCATGATCTGGGCCTCGGTGAGCACGGCTTGGGCGCAGAAGGCGAGCGAGTTCACCATCTGGGTTTTGACCTTGCGGCTGCGCCACTTTTCGAAAGCCGCGTCGATGCCGCGCAGGACGGCTTCGAGGGGAACGCCGGATTCATTCCAGGTTTCGATCAGCGCCCAGTCGAGCGGAGAGAGCAGGAAGAGGCTGGTGGCGCGGGCGCGCTGGAAGTGATCTTCGATTTCGGTGAAATAGTTGAAGTAATTCACTGCGGGGGGTGGTTCCGTTCCCAGATCATTTGCAGGCCCTGGAGGGTCAGGTGCTCGTCGACAATCTTCAGGTAGCGCGAGCCTTCGACGATCATGTGAGCCTGTCCGCCGGTGGCGATGGCCTTGGTTTCGGGGCCGAGTTTCGCGAGGATGCGCTCCAGAATGCCGTCGATCATGCCGATGGCGCCGAAGTAGAGGCCGCTCTGCATGCTGGCCACGGTGTTGGTGCCCACGACGTCCTTGGGCGGGCGGAAATCGACCAGCGGCAGGCGAGCGGTCTTGGTGAACAAGGCGGCGATGGAGATGCCGATACCGACGGCGATGGAGCCGCCGAGGTACTCGCCGTCTTTCGAAATCACGTCGAAGTTGATGGTGGTGCCCAAATCGACGATGACGCACGGGCCGCCGTATTTATAGAAGCCGGCGACTCCGTTGACCAGACGATCGGCGCCCACTTCGCTGGGGTTGTCATAGCGGATGATGAGCCCGATATCGGTGCGGGGAGTGACGAACATGGCTTCCGTGTGGAAGTAGCGTTTGGTCATGAACGCCAGGGTGGAATCGATGGGCGGTACGACGCTCGAAATAATGATGCCATCGACCGTGGCGATATCCAGGCCGGCGGGGGAGAAGAGATTACGGAGCAGGATGCCCCACTCGTCGGCGGTCTGGTCGTGGACGGTGCGCAAGCGCCACTGAAAGACCAGATCGGGGCCTTCGAAAGCGCCGATGGTGATATTGCTGTTACCTGCGTCAAGAGCCAGCAGCACGTACGCCTCCTGCAAGAATCAGGGTATCGGTTCCATCGTCCTGGCGCACGATGAGGAACCCCGCGGGGTCGAGGCCGGCGGTGGTTCCGGTGATGACGCCGCCGGGTTGATCTACGGTCACGCGCCGTCCGGCGGCGTAACTGGAAGCGTGAGTGAAGAGGCGGAGGATGGTTTCGGAGTCTTCGCCGGTAAGGGATTCGATGGCGGGAAAGAGCGCGAACAGAATGTCCTCGCGCGCGAATTCGCGGCCGGCGTGCTGACGGAGCGAGATGGCCTCGCGATGGAGGTCGTCTGGAAACGCGGTGTGGTTCACGTTGATGCCGATGCCGGCGATGGCCAGGCCATCGACCAGTTGTACCAGGATGCCGGCGGCCTTGCGATTGTCGAGCATTAGGTCATTGGGCCAGCGCAGGTCGCACTGGATGCCGGTGGCCTGGGCGATGGCTTCGGCGGTGGCGATGCCGAGGGCGAGAGTGAGGACGGGGGAGGGGGGCAGCACGAGGGAGCAGTAGATGCCGGCGCCGGATTCGGAGTGCCAGGTGTGGCCGTGACGCCCCTGGCCGGCAAGTTGGAGGTCGGCCAGAACGATGGTTCCCGGTTCGGAGGCGGCGGCAATGCGCTGGGTGGAATCGATGGAATCGAAGTAGAGAATCTGACGCTCTGGGAAAGCCTGGCGGAGACGGGCGAGATCGATCATGTTAGCTCCAGGCGGAAGCTGAGGTCCATGGCGCGGGCGGAGTGGGTGATGGCGCCGGAGGAGACGAAATCGGCACCGACATCGGCATAGTCGCGGACGTTTTCGAGGGTGATACCGCCGGAGAGTTCGACCTTGGCGCGGCCGGCGATTTCGCGGATCCAATCGGCGGCTTCGTTGGGAGTGAGGTTGTCGAGCAGCAGATGGGTGGCGCCGCACTCCAGGGCCTTGTGGAGTTCCTGGCGGGTGCGGACTTCGATCTCGATGGGGACTCCGCTGGTGCGGGCGCGTTCGAGGGCGTTGCGCACGCCGCCGGCGGCCGCGATGTGGTTGTTCTTGATCAGAATTGCATCGTAGAGGCCCATGCGGTGGTTGGTGACACCGCCGGCGGCGGCGGCCATTTTCTCCAGGGCGCGCAGGCCGGGGGTGGTTTTGCGGGTATCGAGGATGCGGCAGCGGGTGCCCTGGACGGCCGCGGCGAACTGGCTGGCGGCGGTGGCGACGCCGCTGAGGCGTTGCAGGAAGTTGAGAGCGACGCGCTCGCAGGAGAGCAGGGTGCGGGCGCGTCCGCGGACGGTGGCGATGACTTCGCCATCGGTGCAGCGGTCGCCATCCTGCTTGAGGATGTCAAGCTCATCGACGCCGCCGCGCAGTTGGTAGATTTCCCAGAGCAGGCCGACGCCGGCGAGAGTGAGGGGCTCGCGGGCCAGAAAACGTCCGGTGGCCATGCGGGTTTCCGGGACGCAGGCGATGCTGGTGACATCGCCGGTGCCGATATCTTCTTCGAGGGCGAGGCGGACGATTTCGGTCATGACACCCTGCCATTGTGCGGTTGGCGCCGTGGCGCACGCACCCGGGCGTGCCGCATGGAGCCTCCGGGTGCCGAGCGCCGGCACGGCGCGCAGGAGTGGGCAATGCCGCAGACTTTTCTGGTGGGGCGGACCCCCTGGTCCGCAGCCGACGCCCCGTCGGCTTGCTGCCGGGTATATGAAGCTGATTTCATTGGCGAAAATCGGGTCCGGGGG
>JANYAH010000086.1 GCA_025361425.1 Candidatus Solibacter sp.
GGACAGAAGTTGTTTCTGGTAGACGACGAGGAGTTCGCCTTCCTGGAGTTACGGCAGCTCGAATTTCACGCGCGGCAAACGGACTCCGAACAACATGCCCCTACGCAATGATCTGCTGAACCCCATACCCGGAGAAAATCCGAGCGGTCAGAGTCTCCGGTATGCTCCGGTATACGACAAGATCAAGGACGCTCGCCGGGAGGACGACGACGCCGCGCAAGGCGACTGGAAGCGCGAGCGCAAGGTCGCCGACTGGCCGCTAGTCATTAAGACAATCGGCGAGACGCTGGCCACTAAGAGCAAGGATCTGCAACTGGCCGCGTGGTTGACGGAAGCCTTGCTGAAGACACAAGGCGTGGGCGGGCTGCGCGACGGACTGGATCTGCTCAAGGGCTTGGTGGAAGGCTTCTGGGACACGCTCCATCCGGAGATGGAGGATGGCGATGTGGAGATGCGCGCGGCTCCGCTCGATTGGGTCGGCGGCCGGCTGGACCGGGCCGTAAAGGACGCTCCACTTACCCGCGGCGGCTATAGCTGGTTCGTCTACAAGGAGTCCCGCAAGGTTCCCACTGAAGAGGAAGCCGCGGAATCGTCGGCCAAGTCGGAAGCGCGCGCAGCGGCTGCCGCCGAGGGCAAACTGACGCCCGAGGAGTTCGACAAGAGCTTCGACAGTTCGCCCAAGGCGTATTACGTGCAATTGGCCGCGGACTTCGACAGCGCGATGGAATCGTTGCAAACTTTGGACGGGCTCTGCGAAGAGAAGTTCAAGGATGTAGCTCCCAGTTTTGGGCCTCTGCGCCAGACCCTGGAGGAAGTAAAGCAGGCAGTCCGCATTTTCCTGCAGAAGAAGCGCGAGAAGGAGCCGGACGAGCCGGTGGACGCGGCGGAAGCCGTAGAGCCCGAAGCGGAGGCACTGGAGGAGGATGCGCCGGTAGCGCAGGCGGCGGGCACGGCGACGGCGCGGGCCAGGCAACCCGGCGGCGCGCTCTCCGCGGAGCCGGTGGACCGGGCGGACGCGATCGCGCGCGTGGTATCCGCGGCCAAGTTTCTACGCGGCGAAAACCAGTATGACCCAGCGCCCTACCTGCTGTTGCGCGGCCTGCGCTGGGGCGAACTGCGCGCCGCCGGCACGGACATCGACCAGGCATTGCTCGCCGCTCCGCCTTCGGATCTCCGGCAAGACCTGAAGCGGCTCGCCCTCGAAGGCAGCTGGACGGAGGTGTTGGAAGCTGCCGAGAGGGGAATGGGAATGGAGTGCGGCCGCGGCTGGCTGGACCTGCAGCGCTATGTAGGGCGTGCCTGCTACGAGCTGGGCAGCGATTACGAACCCATCCGCAACGCGGTGATCTCGGGCGTGCGCGGATTCCTGGCGGACTATCCGCGGCTTGCGGACCTGACCATGATGGACGACACTCCTACGGCGAATACCGAGACGCAAACGTGGCTGAAGGAGTATGTGGTGGTTGCGCCGGCGCCCGCCGACGCGCAGTACACGCCCACGCCATACCAGCCCGATGCCGAAGGCGAGAGCGCTTCCGGGCACGGCGCGGAGGTGGCGCCGGATACCTTTGAACTGGCCATGCAGGCAGCCCGTTCAGGCCGGCCGCAGGATGGAATCGAAATACTGATGCGCGAGATGGCGCAGGAGGGCAATGGCCGCGCCCGCTTCCATCGCAAGGTCCAGCTAGCCCAACTCTGCATCAGTATGGGGCAGGCCGCCATCGCGGTGCCGATTCTTCAGGAACTGGCCGCCGAGATCGAACGCCGCAAGCTGGAAGATTGGGAGTCGCCGGAGCTGCTGGCGCAGCCGCTGGCGTTGCTTTACCGCTGCCTGACAAAGGCCGATGGCAACGCGGAAGACGTTCAAAAGCTGTACTCCTGGATATGCCGCCTGGACCCGCTCCAGGCGATGAACGTGGCGAGATAGCATATGGCGCGATGGGAGCCGGAACAGACGGTTACGCAATCGGTGCTCGATAGGCTGATCGACCGCGACCCCGCCACTAGCTCGGAAGCGCCCGAGACGCGCGCCCAATCGGTGCGGCGGTTGAAGGTTGCGCTGCGCCGCGACCTGGAATGGCTGTTGAATTCGCGGCGCACGCCCGATGCGGTGGGCAGCGAGTTTCAGGAACTGGAGCAATCTCTGTACAACTTCGGGCTGCCCGATGTGACTTCGCTGAGTTGGGACTCGGCGCGCGACCGCGGCCGGCTGGCACGCATGATCGAACAGACGCTAGCCACCTTTGAGCCGCGCCTGATGAAGGTCAAAGTGGTGGCGGTCGCATCCTCGGCCGGCGCCCAGCACGTGATGCGGTTTCAGATCGAGGGGATGTTGGATATGGACCCCACCCCCGAGCACATCTCTTTCGACACCTTGCTCCAACTCTCCAGCGGCGAGTATCAGGTCAAGGGGGATTTAGGTGCGTGATGACCTGCTGCTCTACTACGAGCGAGAACTGACGTTCCTACGCAAGATGGGCGTGGAGTTCGCGGCGAAGTATCCCAAGGTGGCGTCACGCCTGGTGCTGGAGCCGGATAAGTGCGAGGATCCGCACGTGGAACGCCTGCTGGAGGCGTTTGCGTTTTTGACGGCCCGCGTGCACCTCAAGATCGACGACGAGTTTCCGGAGATCACCGAGGCGCTGTTGAGCATTCTGCATCCGCACTACCTGCGGCCGGTTCCATCAATGACGGTGGCCGAGTTCCACGTGGACCCCTCGCAGGCGACGCCGGAGGGCGGGTTGAAACTGGAGCGCGGGGCGGTTTTGAATTCGCGGCCGGTGAACGGCGTACCCTGCAAGTTCCGCACGTGCCACGACCTGACGTTCTGGCCGCTGGAAATCACCGAGGCTGAGTGGAAGACGCCGGACCGCCTGCAGCCCGCGGTCAAGTCTTCCGAAGCGGTGGCCGCGGTGCGCATCGGTTTGCGATGTCCGGGCGATCTGAAGTTCGCCAAGATGGGGCTCTCCTCGCTAAGGTTCTACCTCAACGGCGAGAGCAACCTGGTGCACACGCTGTATGAACTGCTGTGCAATAACTGCAGCCACATCGTGATACGGGACACCTCGCCCAAGTCGCGGGCGCAGCCTGTAATTCTCGGCGCCGACGCGCTGCGGCCGGCCGGATTCGGCGAAGACGACAGCATGCTGCCCTACACGCGCCGGTCTTTCGCGGGCTACCGGTTGTTGCAGGAATATTTCTGCTTCCCACAGAAGTTTTTCTTCCTGGATCTCACCGGGCTGGAGCGAATAAGCGAGGCCGGCTTCGGCGGGCAGGCGGAAATCATTCTGATGATTTCGCCTTTTGAGCGAGGCGAGCGCCGGCAGATGTTGGAACTGGGCGTGAGCGCCAAGACCTTCCGGCTGAACTGCGCTCCCATCGTGAACCTTTTTACGCAGACCGCGGAGCCCATCCTGCTGGATCACACCGCCTACGAGTACCAGGTGGTGCCGGATGTGAGCCGGCGAAGAGCCACCGAAGTATTTGAGATCACGGACGTGCAAAGCGCCAACCCGCAGTCTGGCGAAGTGGTCCAGTTCGAACCGTTCTATTCCTATCGCCACGGGGTGAACCGCTCCAAGGTGCAGGCATTCTGGCGCTCCTCGCGGCGCGCGTCGGGCTACCGCGAAGACGAGGGCACGGATGTGTTTCTTTCGCTGGTGGACCTCTCCTCGCGGCCGGTGCGGCCCAACCTGGAGGCCCTGGTAGTGCGCACCGTGTGCACCAACCGGGACCTGCCGGCGCGGCTGCCCTTCGGCAACGAAGCCGGCGATTTCGAATTGGAAGGCGCCCTGCCCGTGAAGCGTATTGTGGCGCTGATCAAGCCGACCGATGCGCTGCGGCCGCCGGTGGGCAAGGATTCCATGTGGCGCCTTGTCTCACAGCTCTCGCTTAACTATCTCTCGCTGGTGGAAAACGGCAGGGAAGCCTTGCAGGAGATTCTGCGGCTCTACAACTTTACAGGGTCCACGTATTCCGAGAAACAAATTGAAGGCTTGGTGCGGCTGGACAGCCGGCGGCACTTCGCTCGCGTGATTTCCGAAGACGGCGTGGTGTTCGCGCGCGGCACGCAGGTGGAGATGGAGTTCGACGAAGACCAGTTCGTGGGCGGCGGAGTGTATCTGTTCGCCTCCGTACTGGAGCATTTTCTAGGACTGTATGTATCGATGAACAGTTTCAGCCAGCTCCGTGTACGCACGCGGCAAAGGAAGGAGATTTTCAAACAGTGGCCACCTCGGGCGGGTCAGAAAATACTGCTCTAGCGCGCTGGCCGATCGCGGATCTGCTCGAACGGGAACCCTACCTCTTCGAGTTTTTCCAGGCGATCCGGTTGATGGCGCGCATGGAGCCGCAACGCCAGATGGTGGGTGAGTTCAACAACCCGGCCGCCGAAGTGGTGCGCTTTGGCGCCAACTCCAACGTGTCGTTTCCCGCCAGCGCGATCCAGTCGCTGGAATTGCGCGAGGGCAAGCCGCCATTGATGCGCGTGAACTTCATGGGGCTGAACGGCCCGCTGGGCGTGCTGCCCCGCTCCTACTGCGAGCTGGTTAATGAGAGGGTCCGCGCGCGCGACACCACGCTGCGGGATTTCCTCGACCTGTTCAACCACCGGATCATCTCGCTGTTTTACCATGCTTGGGAGAAATTCCATTTTCAGATTCCGTACGAGCGTGGCGGGCGCGACCGCTTTTCGCACTACGTGCTGGCGCTGTTGGGGCTGGATACGCCAGGCTTGCAGAACCGGCAGGACGTGGCGGACGAGTCGCTGCTTTTCTACGGCGGGCTGCTCTCCATGCACTCCCGCTCAGCCACGGGCTTGCGCCAGGTGTTGTGCGACTACTTTGGCGTTCCGGTGGAGATTGAGCAGTTCGTGGGCGCGTGGTATCCGGTGGAACTGGAATCGCAGTGTTCGCTGGGCGAAAGCGGCGGCTATTCGGAACAGTTGGGGTTTGGAGCCGTGGTGGGCAATGAGACCTGGGACCAGCAGTCCAGGGTGCGCATCCAGTTGGGACCGCTGACCTTGGAGCAGTATCTGGACTTCCTGCCCGGCCACGAGGGGCATCGCCAGTTGCGTTCGCTGACGCGGTTCTACGCGGGCGGCGAGTACGATGTGGAAGTCCAGTTGATACTTCGCAGGCAGGAGGTTCCGGCCTGCGAGTTGAAGCCGCAAGACGGCGATGGCCCGCAACTGGGGTGGACCAGTTGGATGAAATCGGCGGAGTTTACGCACGACGCAGGCGAGACGGTACTGGAGTTATAGACTCGAAGCGAGAAAACCATATGGCGAATACCTTGAAGTCAATCGTTGCCAAACTGAACGACACCATGCGCGCGACGCTGGAGGGAGCGGCCGGCCTGTGTTTGGCGCGGACCCACTATGACGTGGAGATCGAGCACTTCCTGACCAAGCTGATGGATGCCAACGGCACCGATTTCGCCGGCATCGTCCAACACTTCGGAGTGGATAAGGCGCGGCTGTCCGGCGAACTCGCGCGCAGCCTCGACAAACTCAAGAGCGGCAACGCCCGCACGCCCGCGTTCAGCCCATCGCTGGTCCACATGTTGCGCGAAGCCTGGACCGTCGGGTCGCTGGAATTCGGCGCGGGCCAAGTGCGCACGGGCGCCGCGATCCTGGCGTTGGTGGCCGATGACGAGCTGTCCCGGCTGGTCCAGGATGTGAGCAAGGAGTTCCGCAAGATTGAGCCCGAGGCGCTGCGCAAGATACTGCCGGCCATTCTGGCGGATTCCGGCGAGTACACGGCGGAACCGGACGCATCCGGGACAACGGGCGCTTCGCCGGGCGGCGGCAAGCCGGGCGGCAAGACGACGAACCTGGATGCGTACACCGTGAATCTCACCGAAAATGCGCGCAACGGAAAAGTCGATACCGTCCTGGGCCGCGATTTCGAGATCCGTCAAATGGTGGACATTCTGACGCGGCGGCGGCAGAACAACCCCATCCTCACCGGAGAGGCGGGCGTGGGCAAGACCGCCGTTGTCGAAGGTTTCGCGCAACGCATCGTGCAGGGCGACGTGCCGCCCAGTCTGCGCAACGTGACGGTCCGGACGCTGGATCTGGCGCTGCTGCAAGCCGGCGCCGGAATTAAGGGCGAGTTTGAAAACCGGCTCAAGGGGCTGGTGGAGGAAGTGAAGTCGTCTCCCACCCCGATTATTCTCTTCATTGACGAAGCTCACACCATGATCGGGGCGGGCGGCGCCGCCGGGCAAAACGATGCGGCCAACATTTTGAAGCCGGCCCTGGCGCGCGGCGAACTGCGCACCATCGCGGCCACCACGTGGTCGGAATACAAGAAGTACTTCGAAAAGGATCCTGCCCTGGCGCGGCGCTTTCAGGTGGTGAAGGTGGAAGAGCCCACCGAAGCCAAGTGCCAGGTGATGCTGCGCGGCCTGGTCCCGGTGCTGGAAAAGCACCACAACGTGCGCATCCTGGATGAGGGCCTGGTGGCGGCGGTCAAATTCTCGCACCGTTATCTGGCGGACCGGCAGCTTCCCGATAAGGCCGTGAGCGTTCTGGATACGGCATGCGCGCGCCTCGCGCTGGGGCAGAATGCGACGCCGCCGGCCATCGAAGACACCACCCGCCAGATTGACGATTGCACCGTGCAGACGCGTATTCTGGAACGGGAATCCGCCCTGGGAGCGGACCACGCCGAAAGCCTGACCGCACTGGCCAAACACAAGGCGGCGCTGGAAAGCCGTTTGGCGGAATTACAGGCGCGCTGGGAGAAGGAGCGCGACCTGGTCGGCAAGATCCGCGAAGTCCGCGGCAAGCTGGAAACGGCATCCGCGCCCGCGCCGGCGGCGGTGCAGGCATCGCCCGAGGGAGCGGCGGAAGCAGCGGCAATTCCGCCCGCGCCAGATCCGGATGCGCTGCGTTTGGAACTGGCCGGGTTGAATGCCGAACTGGAACAGCTTCAGGGTGAGAATCCGCTGATGCGGGTTTGCGTGGACTCGCAGATTGTGGGCGAAGTGGTGGCCGCGTGGACGGGCATTCCCATCGGCAAGATGTTACGCGACGAAATGCAGACGATGCTCACACTGGAAACGCACCTGGGCCGCCGGGTGATCGGGCAAGATCACGCGCTGGGCATGCTCAGCGAGCGCATCCGCACGTCGAAGGCCGGGCTGGAAGACCCCGGCAAACCAATCGGCGTGT
>JANYAH010000105.1 GCA_025361425.1 Candidatus Solibacter sp.
CGACCTGAAAGTCCTCGATTTTGTTCCCGCTGAAGACGGTGCGGCCGGTGCCGCGCATCCCGGGTTTGAGGTCCTTGAGGGGAAAGAGCGCAGTTTGGGCCGATAAAACGGCGGCTAAGGCGAGGGCCGCCGGAACGACGAAGCGAGGCACACCCTCATTGTACTAGGGGTGAGCGGAGGAATTATGTAACGAGAGTTTGGCCGTAATCCGTCCGTAGGCAAAGGGCATTTTTGAATTCCTTCGCCGGGGTGCTTGAGTTTTTCTTCACTGTCGGCCTACGGACGGATTACGGGCAAAGGCTGCGACTAGTTATAGAAGTTGCGGTCCCAGGCGTGGCGCTTGAGCGTGGCCAGCGTCCCGGCCGGCAACGCGCCCAGGTCGCTCAGAGCGGTGTTCGATTCCACGTGGCGCCGCGAGCGCATGCCCGGGATGACGCTGGAAACGGCCGGGTGCGACAAGCAGAAGCGGAGTGCGATGCCGGGCAGGTTGACACCTTCGCCCAGATCGCGGCGCAGCGCGTCCACGTGCTCCACCACCTGTTTCTTGCGGTCGACGCCGCGGAAATAATAGTCGCGGAAATCGCCGGCCGGGAAGGTGGTGCTCTCGGTGATGGTGCCGGAGAGCGCGCCTTCATCCAAAGGGACGCGCGCCAGGATGCCGATATTCATTTCCCGCGCCAGCGGCAACATGCGCGCCTCCGGCGTTTGATCGAAGATGTTGTAGATCACCTGGACGGCGTCGACGAGACCGGTGCGCATGATGGCGAGCGCGGAATCGGGATCGTGCTCGGTGGCGGAGACGCCCACGCTTTGCACTTTGCCCGAGCGCTTGAGGTCTTCAAAAGCGCGGCGCCACTCCTCGCACTCCACCCACTCGTCGGTCCAGACGTGCAGTTGCAGCAGGTCGATGGTCTCCAGTTTGAGATTGCGCAGGCTCTCTTCGGCGCTGGCGATGAGGTAGTCGTACGGGAAGACTTCGCCGATCGGCGTGCCCGATTTCGCCGGCCAGACACGATTCTTCGGCGGCACCTTGGTCGCCACGTAGATCCTGCGCCCGGCCGCGCGAACCGCATCGCCCACCAGTTGCTCGCTGTGGCCATCGCCGTAGGCCAACGCGGTATCGATCAGGTTGACGCCAAGTTCCATGGCGCGGTGCAGGGCGAGCAGCGATTCATCGTCGGTGCCGCCGAGCCATTGCTTACCGCCGATGCCCCAGGCGCCGTAGCCGACGTCGCTGATCTCGAGGTTGGTCCTGCCAAGTTTGCGAAATTGCATACTTATCACCTTAAACGGTTTCGCGGCGGAAGTTGCTCACGACGCTTTTTTGTGGGGCTGTCTCCGCATGGATCGAGCCGGTTTCGTTGCCGAGAAGCGGGTCCAGGGGGACCCGCGCGGACCAGGGGGCCCGCCCCACGACTTCCACTAGTTCGCCACTGCGATAGTGACGTTGGGCTGCGAGTTCGAGGTGCCGATCTGCACGACTACCGGGACCGCGCCACCCGGCGTGATCCCAGCAGGAATCTGCGCGTTCACCTGAATCACTCCGGCGACCGCTCCGGGGGCTCCGCCAGAGAAGGTCACATTGGCGGTCTGGTTACCAATGGTCACTTTCACGGTGGCAACCGTACGCGGCAGAGGCTCGGCGTTGATCAGCCCATCGCTGCCCGAAGGGCTGGTCTGGCCTGCGCCCGTGATGTAGAGCTGGACGTATTCGCCCACCTTGGCCGGACGCGCCGCACCGTTAATCGAGCCATCCTTGTTGTTGATCGCGGCTGCCTGCCCGGTGCCCGAACCATTCAGCGTGAAGATGGCCGGAATCTGGCTGGCCACTGAGACGTTGAACGGGGCCGACGCCTGGTTTTGATACTGCACGAACAACTGGGCAAGCGATCCGCTGATGCCGTAAGGCACCACCGCCGCCACCTGGTTCGCCGAAGCGTACAACATCGGCGCCTGAGCACCATTGACGTACACGCTGGTGCCGCCCACGGTGGTGGGCACCCGGCCATTGGAACCGGTTTCGTATTGAACGAGTTGATCCGGACCGAGCCCGCTACCGTAGATCACCACCACTTCACCGCCTGCCACCGGACCACTCAGATTGCTGGCGCCATTGGTCACCGCGCTCACCGTGGTTCCACCGCCAGTGAACTGCAACAACCGCACCGCGTTGTTGAGCGTATCGGCCACCCAGACGCTGCCGGCGGCATTGACAGCCAGGGCCGAAGGTCCGTTGAGCCGGGCGATGGGGGCGATGCCGCCATCGCCAGTATATCCACGCGGGCCGGCGCCAGCGATAGTGGCGATGATGCCCGAAAGGAATAGCTTGCGCACCCGCGCGCTGCCATCGGCGATGTACACGTTGCCCACGCTGTCCACGGCTACGGCGACCGGGTTGCCCACGTGCGCGTTGACCGCGGGGTTGCCATCGCCGGAGAAACCGGGGGTGCCGTTGCCGGCGACCGTCGTGATCACACCGTTTGCCGCCACCTTGCGCACGCGGTTGTTCGCCGTATCGGCAATGTAGACGTTGCCCGCGGAATCCACGGCCACACCCTGGGGGCCGTTGAGCTGCGCGCTGGCAGCTTGAAGCCCGTCACCGCCAAAGCCCGAAACTCCGTTGCCGGCGAATGTGCTGAT
>JANYAH010000106.1 GCA_025361425.1 Candidatus Solibacter sp.
CTGGCCCCTCACCCGCTTCCCCGAGGTCTGGAACGCCTTTGCCGGAGTGGTGCCCTTCGACAGCCTGAAGCCGGTCAAGAAGTTCACCGACCGCAAGACGGCAGTCACCCGGATCTGGAAGGCCATCCAAGCCCTGACGCCTGCACCTGCGCCCCAGGCGGCCCCCGTCGCGCCGAAGAAGCCCAAGGCGACCAAGCAGGCCAAGGCGAAGGATGCGCCGCCCACGGCGCGCGAGGGCAGCAAGAAGGCCATCGTACTGGAACTGATCCGTCGGCCTGACGGCGCTAGCCTGAAGGAGATCATGGACGCGACGGACTGGCAGTCGCACAGCATTAGGGGATTCATCAGCGGCGGCCTGGGGAAGAAGATGGGCCTCACCGTCGAATCCTTCAAGCGCGCCGATGGCGAGCGCGCCTACCGCACCGCGTAAGCAGCAGCGCCAACACCGCCGCCGGCCTCACACGCCGGCGGCGTTTCTGTTCCGGATCTCTTCCACCAGGGCCTCCAGCCGGGCTTGGACATTCTCTTCACGCAAGCGACATTCCCCAGAGCGCACGTACGTGCCGTTAATGCGAGTGAAGATACGGTTCTCCAACTCCGCGAGTTCCTTGCGCACCTCAGCGAGCAGCGCTCTGTTCTGCAAACCAACGAAGGCGCCGATCAAACCCGAGATGAGGCCGCTCGCTGGAATCAGGTACCGAAGAATTTGATCTTCCATGGAAGTCCTTCAAGAATTCGTAGCTCTGTCGACCAATCCGACAGAGCCAGGCATAGCCCCATCAGATCGGGGTTGCCGCTTCGTATTTCGTGCTCGATGGCCACCAACTCCCGGTGGCAACGTTCGATTCAGGCGGCGACGTTGAGCCGCTCTGTCGCCAGTTCTTTGAACGGTCGTTCGTCGCCCTCGAGCACGGCATGCTTTCCGCTGAACTCCTGCCATCGGCGCACTATGACGTCACAGTACTTCGGCTCCAACTCAATCAGCCGCGCCTGGCGCCCGGCCTTCTCGCACGCGATGAGCGTCGTGCCGGAACCGCCGAACGGATCGAACACAGTGTCGCGGCCCTTGCTGCTGTTCCGAATGGCGCGTTCCACTAACTCGATCGGCTTCATCGTCGGATGTAAGTCGTTCACGGCGGGCTTCTTCACGAACCAGACATCGCCCTGGTCGCGGGCGCCGCACCAGAAGTGGTCCGTGCCTTCCTTCCAGCCGTAAAGGATCGGTTCGTACTGGCGTTGATAATCCGACCGCCCCATCGTGAACGTGTTCTTCGCCCAGATGACGAACGTGGACCAGTGGCCACCCGCCTCGCGGAACACCCGCTGCAGCGTGTGGATCTCTGACGAAGACATGCAGACGTAGATCGCGCCCTTGGTCACGGCCAGGATGTTGACGCAAGCGTCCCGCAGGAACTGTTCGAAATCCTGGCCCAGGTTGTCGTTGGCAATCTTCCGCTTGTTGCCGCGGAGTTTGTCCTTCATCGTCGCGCCGTAGTTCACGTTGTACGGAGGGTCTGTGAAGACCATGTCCGCGAGGCCGCCTGCGAGGACCTTCTCCACGGAGTCCCTCTGAGTGGAATCCCCGCAGAGCAACCGGTGCTGGCCCAGGAGCCAGACATCGCCGAGCACTGTGACGGCGGTCTCCGGCGCCTCCGGAACGGCATCCTCGTCCGCCTGGCCTTCGGCGGCTGCTTCCGGGTCACGGAGCAAATTTTCAATCTCCTCTTCCGTGAAACCGACAATGTCCAAATTGAAGCCGTCTTCCTGGAGGGACTCCAGTTCGATCCTCAGCATTTCCTCGTCCCAGCCAGCGTTCAGGGCGAGCCTGTTGTCTGCCAGGACTAAGGCGCGGCGTTGCGTCTCGGTCAAATGGTCGAGGACGATGACTGGAACTTCCGTCATGCCCAGTTTGCGGGCGGCCAGCAGGCGGGCGTGGCCGGCGATGATAATCCCATCGCTGCCGGCCAAGATTGGTGAGGTCCACCCGAACTCGGCTATTGACGCCGCGATCTGGGCGACCTGCTCGGCACTATGCGTGCGAGCATTCCTGGCGAAAGGAATCAGTTTGTCGACCGGCCACGTCACCACCTGAAGGTTTGTCATTGGGTCTTCGGCGCTATACCTTCGCTGCGGTTGCAGTCGGCGATTTGAAGACACCCGACTTGTTGAGCGTCCCAACCACAACGTCGACCAGACCGCTGATCTGCTGGACGTGTGCCTCGGGGAGCTTCTCTCCGGCGGCTGCAACGGTGGTGATGATGTCCATCACTACCTGTTTCTTGGAAGCGCCGGGCGCGTCTTTGATGGTCGCCTCCACGGCGGTGACCGCCTGTAGCACCACCGGCAAATACGCGAGCAATAACGATAGCCACTTCATGTTGATGGTCCTTTCTTTAGTAGGGGGGCGGCCTACTGTAGCCGCCCCGGTTAGAGGCTACGCAGTCGTCTTCGGCTGCGCCTGGTTCACCACGTTGCCGATCGCGGTGGTCGCGGTGGCCAGCGCCTGGACGATCTGCTGCAGGGTGGCGAGCATCGGCGTGATCGTGGCGTCCACCTGCTTGGCGACGGCGGCGGCTACCGCCTGGGCATCCACGCCCACGCCGGCGGCGCTCACGTCGAGTGCGCGGTTAGCGGGCACGGCGCCTGCGGTGAGGTTGGAACCGGCGCCGCGGGTAACCGGGTTGAGTTCGTCGGTCCAGAGAGCATCGGCCGCGACATCGGCGTGCCGGATGGCC
>JANYAH010000113.1 GCA_025361425.1 Candidatus Solibacter sp.
GAAGAACGCGGACTGGCGAATGGCGCGTTTCAGTTCGGGCAGGCGGTCCAGGTGGTGAGCGTCGTCCCAATAAATGTGGCGCAGGTGCAGGTCGGGCCAGTCGGCGATCTGGCCCCGCGGGAGCCAGAGCGCTCCATTGCGCGAGCGCAGCAGCTGCACCAGCGTCTGGACCGCGTAAAACAAACCCGGCGGTGCGTTCGCCGTGAGACGCACTCCCGCGGGGCCAATCTGGAGGGAGTAAGCCTGCTCGGCGATGGCCGCCGTGTCGGAATCCAAGACGCGGCCGGGCGTGACGGAACCGGGGCGGATTTCGAATTGGACCACTGTGCCGCCGGAGCTTGCCGCCGCAAGACCGAAGCGTTCCTCCATTTGGTCGCGCAAGCTCTCTAGCGCGGCGTCACCCAGGTCCAGACTGGCATCCCGCTGCACAGAGAAGGCAGGGCCGAACCTCAGGTCGGTGGCTTCCAACTGGACCTGCTGAGGTTCGGGGATGACGGTGAATCCTCGTTCGGCGAGTTTGGAAAGAGTCTGCGCGGGAGCCAGGCCAAGGGACAGAAACGCCGCCGCAGCCAGGAAAATCAGCCGCGTGCCCCAGGCGCGGCAAGCATTTGGCTTGCGAATGGTGTATCTTGATGGGCAGGAATGCTTCGAAATCAACGCATTATCCCCGTTTTTGAGTTGGCGATGTGCATGCTCTTGCTTTCGTTTGCTTGCGATTGCAAAGCTGCAGAACTGTTGACGCTGCCCGAGTATCTGCGCCCAGACCCCTTTGGCAGGATAGTAGAAGCGGATCGGACGGCCGGCGCCGCTCCTGCCAGAAGTGTCTTTTTGGAAGGCGCCAGGGCCGGTTTCGTTTCCTGTCATTTGATTGTCAGCATAGCGCAAAAGGGAGCGTACCGGCTGCACGTTTTTCCCTTTGCGGAGTCGAGCGGCTTGCAGGCCGAGTTGTACCGCGAGTGGTATCACTGCGTGCCGAAGTCCGGACAATACTTCCCGGATGCCCTGGTGCCCGTTGCGGGCACGGTTCAATCGCAGCTGCCCGAACCGGACAATCGGATCGCTGCGCAGACGGCGCAGGGATACTGGCTGGATGTCTGGATCGGGCACAACGCCGTCCCGGGCGTCTATCGGACCAAAGCCGTTCTGGAAGTCGACGGACAAGAATCTATCGCCACGATTGAGGTCGGGGTTCTGGCGGCGGCCATTCCGCCGGAGGATGCGGTCTCGATGGACCACAACACCTACGGCACCAGCTGGCTCGCGAGCGACTACCCAGCGCTCAGCCGCCACGGCGGCGGTGAGTTCTACCTGAGCGACCGATTCTTCGATTTGATCCATGCCTACCATCGCGTCTTCTACGAACATCGCGGCGCGTTCCATCAACTGGGCTACGGGCATGGGGGTAAAGTCGGCCCTGAGTTCGCCCCGGCGCTCGCGGGCACCGGTCGGACGAAACGCATCGCGGACTGGACGCTTTTCGACCGCCACTATGGGCCGCTGCTGGACGGCAGTGCCTTCGCCAAGACGCATGTTGGTCCTCGACCTATAAAGTTAGTTTACCTTCCTATCAATCCGGAATGGCCAGCTTCTTTTTTATGGTGGGGCGAACCCGGCTACGAACGGGAATTTGTGAATGTGGTCTCGGCCATGGACCGGCACTTTCGCGAAAAGGGGTGGACGAATACGCGTGTTGAGATGTTCTTCAACCACAAGAAGCGCTACAAGGCATTTCCGTGGGACGGAGACGAAGCGCGTTTCGCCAACGACCTGCCGTACCTGCGGGAGTATGGTCGCCTGCTGAAGTTGGCGGTCAGCGCGGATTCGCCCGTGAAGTTCGTCTTCCGCGCCGACGTGAGCTGGAGTCTGGAACGGGAGATTCGCGAGTTCGCCGGCGTGATCGACCTGTGGGTTTGCTCGCACAGCGGCATGTCGTACTTGCCCGACGCGCCGCGCGCCCTCAAGAGCAGGGGCGATATGGTGTTCACTTACGGCGGGACGCCGGAGGTGACCGAGCCGTCGTCTCACGTGACGCGCGATGTGCTGTGGCCGTGGATCTGGGGCACCGACGGATTTGTTCGCTGGTTGACCACCGCGCC
>JANYAH010000154.1 GCA_025361425.1 Candidatus Solibacter sp.
TTGCGGGCCATGCGGATGTGGACCGTGGCGCCGACGTCCTTGCCCTGCGGCGCGCTGTTGCCCTGGATGTAGTCGAAGTACGGGCGCACGAAGGCCACCACACCCTTGCCGCGCTGCGCCTCGGGAATTGCCGGCGTTTCATCCGCATTTTCATACTTGGCGGCGGCGGCCTTGGCGGCCTGCACCTTGGCGATCCAGGCGCGGGTTTCGGCGTCGTAGCGGACCTGGTCCTCGGGGAGTTTCGCCGTGCGCACGACGATCTGGCTGACGGGCAGGTCCTCGGAGGCGCGGATGGCGAACTCCGCCGTGGTGCGCCCGTTGGGGAGCATGATCAGGTCCCAGCTCACCGGGACCTGCGCAACCTTCCACTTGCCGTCGTTCTCGCCGCCGAAGCGGTGCAGCTCGCTGAGGTCGGTGTAGGAAGCCACGTTGGCGAACGATTCCACCATCACCGGCGCGGCGGCGGTGTCCTTGTAGGTGATCTCGAGGACGTAGATACTCCCCTTGGCCGGACGGATCGTGCCGCCCCACCAGTTCGGGATCTTGATGCCAGCGGCCTTCCCCTTGGCGGCGGTGACAAAGGAGGTCTCGCCGTCCTTCCCCTTGGCGCCCCAGTTGTCGCCGAGAACGTCCGCGGCGTCGGCGAGCACGTACTTCTTGGGCAGCCCGGCGTCCTGGGCCCGAAGCAGACCGGGCCCGGCAAGCAGCAACGCACAACCGACAAGAAGGCCGACACGCATGATCCGCTTCATGGAATACTCCTTTTCAGCAACCAACAATGACAACACCCATCCAAGCGGATACTGTAGCGCGGCGCGGCGCGCCGCGGAAGAGTAGATTTCGCCGCAGCGAAATCTACGGGGTCGATTGACAAACTAACCGCGCCCCCCGGCGCGCGGGGTGGGCGCGCTTAGTCTGCCAAACGGGGGAGGCGTATTTAGTCTGCCAGAGCGGTGGGTGTTGTCTTCGTCTTCCCTCCCCCTGCAGGGGGAGGGGCGCAGTTAGTCTGCCAAACAAGCGTGAGATGCGGTTTCCTTAGAAACGGCCCTGTCATTTCGCAGGGCTCAACCCAACGGGAACCCAACATGGCCAAAAACAAACACCTCACGCCCCTAGAACGACAAGCGATTGAGCATGGGCTCAGACATGGCAACTCCATCAAAAGCATTGCCAAAGAAATCGGCAAACATCATTCCACCGTCTCGCGCGAGATCCAGGCGCGCCGCATGGCCAGCGACAAGGGCGCCTTTGGGCGCATCACCAACCGCTGCAAAGCGCGTCTGACGTGCAACAGACAGCAACTCTGTATCAACGAACCTGACTGCGTTAAGCGCTGCTCTCGTTGCCATCGGTGCAACAAGGTCTGTCCCGACTTCCGGGAAGAGATCTGTCAAAAACTCAACACACCCCCCTACGTCTGCAATGGATGCCAGTCCGAATGTGTGTGTGTCCTGCGCAAGCGCTACTATCATCACAACCCGGCACACACGAACTACCGTGACATCCTGGTTGAAACGCGCGAAGGCGCAAACATCACAGAGGCCGAACGGCTCGCGATGGACGAACTCATCAGTCCGCTCATTCAGCGCGGACAGTCCGTACATCATGCGCTGACGAACAACCCGAACCGCTTTTCGGTCCATGAAAAAACCGTTTACCGCTATATTGCGGGCGGTTTGCTGCAAGTCAAGAACGGCGACATGCCGCGCGTCTGCATGTTGAAGCCGCGGACCCGCAAATCGGTGGACCACAAAATTGATACTCGTTGCCGCATCGGTCGCAAGTTGGCCGACTTCCAGGCGTTCATGGCGGCGGCACCGGACGCACGGGTAGTCGAGATGGACTCCGTGATCGGCCGGGTGGGCGGCAAAGTCCTGCTCACCCTGCTGTTCCGTGACACCGGGCTCATGCTGGCATTCCTCCGGGACCGCAACGACGCGCAATCCGTCATTGACGCCTTTGCGCGTCTGTGGACACTGGCCGGTCCGGATCTCTACCGCCGCCTCTTCCCGATCCTGCTCACGGACAATGGCTCCGAGTTCTCCAACCCCGTTGCACTGGAGAATGCACCGGATGGAACCCTGCGCTCACGGCTGTTCTACTGCGATCCGTGCGCCTCATGGCAAAAAGGACGCATCGAGCGCAACCATGAGTTCCTTCGCACGATCCTGCCTAAGGGAACATCGTTCGACGCCCTGACGCAGGATGACATCAACAAAATCCTGTCGCACATCAACAGCTATTCGCGTCCCACACGCAGCGACAAATCACCTTTCGACCTCTTTGCCTTTGCTTATGGAATCGACCTGCTTGACCAACTGGGCATCCGGCGGATCCCAGCCAATGAAATCATCCTCAAGCCGGCGCTGCTTGGCTAACTGAACGCGCGACGAATTGCCCCGCCAAGGTTGACACGGACGGGCTGAAAGAGGGGGCGCACTTACCTTGTCCGAAAAACAGGTATGCGGCGCGCCCACCTTCTGTTCGCCCTTTTTCGGCCTAAAAACCCGCGAAAACTCCCTTCGGACCCGCCAAACACCCAGCCAAACCACAAAACGCCCCAACTTCGGACAAACTAACTGCGCCTCATGCGCACTTACTCTGCCAACGGCGCACTTACTTTGCCAATCGACCCCGCAGCCGGGGGGTGCAACTCGTCGCCTGGCGACGCTCCTGCGCGCCGGCCGCTGTCACATCCCTGCCGCATGATTTCACAGGGCTGTCATCTTTCTGCCGTGCGGATTTCCGATCCTCGCTGCGGTTCTGCCCCGCCGGGCAAGCGTTCGCAACGTGACGCTCCGCACACCTGCGGACAAACGACAAGGTAACCATGCACACAAACATCACGGATTCATCCCTGACCTTGCTGGCGTGTGCCGGCAAACGCCTCCGGCGGCAGGCCGCGAAGCTTCCAACCGGCCAGGTGGAGGGGTTGCCCGTCATCGGCACGCCCGCTGCAGCACGCACCCGCCCCTCCCTGCCCCATGCGCCGGCGCTGGACGGACTGCGCGCCCTGGCCGTGGTCGCCGTGCTGCTGTACCACGCGGGACAGACCTGGATGCCCGGCGGATTCCTCGGCGTGGAGGTCTTCTTTGCGATCAGCGGCTACCTGATCACCTCGCTGCTGCTCGCGGAATGGGACGCGACCGGCCGCATCGACCTGGCCGGCTTCTGGCTGCGGCGCGCACAGCGGTTGCTGCCCGCGCTCTTCCTGCTGCTCATCGCGGTGGTCGCGTTCGCCGTGGTCTTCCTGCCCGACGAAGTCGCCAACCTGCGCGGCGACGTGGTGAGCGGTACGCTCTACGTCAATAACTGGTACCAGATCTTCAGCCACAAGTCGTACTTCGACAATGCCGGCCGCCCCTCGCTGCTGCGCCACCTCTGGTCGCTCGCCGTGGAGGAGCAATTCTACCTCGTGTGGCCGGTGGTGTTCTGTCTTCTTCTACGGTGGACTGAGCAGGCACGTTCACGCACCGCAGGCGTCAAACGTATCCTCCGCGCCCTCTGGGTCTCTGCGGTGGAAACCGAATCGGGAAACGATCAAATCCTTTCTTCTGCTGTATTGTCGCCCGCCCGCGGGCGCGGCCTCACTCCCGACAAAGTGCCAAATCGCATTGCTCTTGGGGTTGTTCTGGCCGGCGCCGCGGCCGCCGCATGCTGGATGGCGGTGCAGTACGTGCCCGACGCGGATCCGTCGCGCATCTACTACGGCACGGACACGCGCGCCTCCGGCATCCTGATCGGCGTAAGCCTGGCATTCCTGCTGGCACGGCGAGGCAACCCTGCAGCCGCGACCGCCGCTCGCGGGCCGCAGCCAGCGGTCGCGGCTACAGCAGGCGGCG
>JANYAH010000232.1 GCA_025361425.1 Candidatus Solibacter sp.
AAGCTGACATTCGGCTCCAGCCGGTAAGTGTGTTTTGCCATATTGACCAACTTCTCCGCGCGAAGCACGCCGGGCTGGACGAAATCCTTCTCGTTGAGCTGGCCCTGGAACTTGATGGCTTCGGGACGGAAAAGATAGATCCACCGCCCGTCCTTGGCTTTCGCCACCTGCCCGGGGTCGCCGCCATCGCCGCAGAACAATTTGCCGTCGGCGGTCACGTTGAAGTGAATCGACCACTCGTCGCGCTGCAAGTGATAGCGGGTGCGCTCGCCGGATTCCACGTTGTAGCCGGCCAGCCAGAAATCCTGACCGCGCGGCGTCTGCAGGTCATACCAGATGGTCTTGCCGTCGTGGCCCCAGAATTCGTGCCCGAAGATCTCTCCCGCCATGGTGCGGGTGTGGACCTTGACGATGTGGCTGCCATCGGGGTGCATGGTCCATATGCGGTCCACCTTGTGCCAGGGGCCCTCGTGGCAGAACATCAGCAGGTTCGGATCGACAGGCGAAAACTCCAGGTGATTCAACCAGTCCGTGGCGCGATGGATCACCTTCATTTCGCCGGTGGCGGCGTTGATGGTGAACATAGCCATGGGTAGGTGCGCGGCCAGCCGCTGCTCCATCATCTGTCCCTTATTCAGCGCCTGTTCGAGCGGGTGAGTCTGACCCGACGGCGCCGCCTGGCCCGTCGGCGGATTCCGTCCCGCAAAATCCTGCCCGTCGCCTTCGATGTAGGTGCCGGCCAGCAGCGTCTCGTCGGCGTTCACCGTGGCCACCGATCCGCGCGCCGGCAGCTTGGCGATACGCCGCGTGTCGAGCGTGTCCACGTTGGTGGCGAAGATCTCGTCGCCCTTGCGGTAGTACACGTTCTGCGTCTTGCGGCCGGTGACGATCACCTGCACGCGCCCCTTCACCACGGATTTGGCGGCGCGCGTTGCGAGGTCCAGGGCGCTGATGCCTTCCGGCGTGGTGTAGACCATTTTGCGGCCATCCGCGGTGTAGCCGTTCTGATTGAAGTAGAGGCTGGCGCTGTTGGGTTCCTCGGTCAGGCGCACCACGCGATGGCCGGTGTCCGGGTCGATCCAGGTTTTGGGCGGTTCCGCGGACTGCGCCAGAAATGCCGGCAGCGTGAGGATGGCGACCAGCCCGATGCGTGAAAACATTGTATTCCCTTCCCTCTCAAATGTTGAACCCCCATGATTGACCCAGGAGGCGCGCCAGGTCAAACTCTTTCGTGTCTGCGGAGCGCCGTTTTGTTATGCAAAACTCCAAGAGCCGCGAAACCGCACGATACCGTGGAATTGGAAGTGTATCGCGCGATCAAACCCATTCTGGGCGAAGATAGAAGTATGCGATCCGCAGTATCCTTTATCCATCCCCGCGACGAGATTCTCCAAGCCATTCAGCGCATCTACCGTTACCGCATGACCACCACCTCGGGCGGCAATCTTTCCATTCGTGAAGAGAATGGCGATATCTGGATCACGCCGGCGCGCCTCGACAAAGGCAGCCTGCGCCGCGAGGATATCGTCTGCGTGCGCGCCGATGGCACGGTCGAGGGACCGCATCGCCCGTCGTCCGAACTGCCCTTCCACCAGGAGATTTACCGGGAACGCCATGATATCCGCGGGATCGTACACGCCCACCCGGTAGCGCTGGTGGCCTTCAGCATGGCGCACCTGGTTCCCGATACGCACCTTTTCCACCAGACGCGCCTGGTCTGCGGCGAAGCCGGTTTTGCGCCCTACGAACTGCCGGGCAGCCTCGCCTTGGGGCGCAACGTCGCCGCCATCTTCGGACAGGGCTTCGATTGCGTACTGCTGGAAAACCACGGTGCGGTCACCGGCGGTGCCAATTTGCAGGAAGCGTTCCGCCGCTTTGAGACGCTGGAATTCACGGCGAAGACCATCATCAAAGCGCGCATGCTGGGCGAAGTGCGCTACCTGACCGACGACGAGATTGCGACGGCTCGCGATTCCGCCCCCGAGTGGACCGCTTTCCCGCACCACGAACCCAGCACGCACGAAAAGGAACTACGCACGCGCCTGGCCGAGTTCGTGCGCCGCGCCTATCGCCAGCGCCTGTTCATCAGCACGCAGGGCAGTTTCTCGGCGCGCGTGGATGGGGAGAGCTTCCTGATCACGCCTTACCGGGAAGACCGCGGCACCATGGAGGTTCACGAGCTGGTGCTGGTGCGCAACGGCGATTGCGAAGCGGGCGGCATCCCCAGCCGGGCGGCGCGCCTCCATGAGGAGATCTACCGGCAGCATCCCACGATCGGCGCCATCGCCAACGCTTACCCGGTGAACGCCACGGCGTTCAGCGTCACCGGCGCGCCGCTGGACAGCCGCACCATACCGGAAAGCTACATCGTGATCCGCGAGGTCAGCCGCTTCCCCTACGGCTTACAGTTCTCCGACGCCGAAGCGCTCGCCGCCGCGATGCCACCGCGCCGCCCCGCCGCGCTGCTGGAAAACGACGGCGTGCTGGTCACCGGCGGCGACATTCTGGAAGCGTTCGACCGTCTGGAAGTTCTGGAATCCACCGCCGAAGCCATCATCAATTGCCATACCGTCGGCACGCTGGCCCCCATGCCCGAGGCCGTCACGCGCGAACTGGATCGCGCGTTTTTGGGGGAATAGGAGGTTGGCAGAACGGTGAGGATCGATCAACTTTTGCCGAGCAGGCGGCGGAGTCGATCGCGCCAGGAATAGCGCAAGATCGTGTGCCGATTCATTCCTTGCAGCGACCAGCCGTCCGGTCCATGTTCAGGCACACTGACCCGCCGGAAGAATGCTGTGCGAACAACCACTTCCTCCAGCACCACGGATGAGTTCTGTTCCAGAAAACGAAACAGTTCGTAAACCGAGGGAATCTGGATGTCATCCACGACCAGCCATCCTCCCAGCCTGACCCGGGGAATAGAGATACGCAAACTCGATTTGCGGGAGCGGATAGGCATGCGGCCCGTCCAGCAGCACCAAGTCCATCGCGCGCGGACGTGGCGTCCGCCCCACAAGAACTAACTCACTGTAGAATTCCGAAGGCGATGATGTTCGGGCCGGCGGCGACCGCCACATACTGTTTGCCATCAAATTGGTAAGTCATCGGCGACGCTTTCCAGGTCTGGTTGGTCTGGAAACTCCAGAGTGGTTTGCCGCTCACCGCGTCGGCCGCCATCAGCGCTCCGCCTTCCTCGCCGAAGATCACCAAACCAGTTGCCGTCGAGAGCGTGCCGCCCCAGGATTCGGCGGGCCCCGGTTGCGGCAGATTCCAGGCGATCTTACCGGTCTGGATATCGATGGCTTTCAGAATCCTCCGCGGCTTGGCGCCTTCCGGCCTTCGTTGCGACCCACCCAGATATTCCTTGCCCGGCTGCCATGGCCCCGGATCGCGCTTCGTGTACACACTGCACTTCTCGAAAGTCTGCACATAGAACAAACCGGTGGCGGGATTGTAGGAAGGCGAGAACCAATTGGTGGCGCCATCCTGCGAGGGGCACACCGTGGTCCCGGCAGCGCTCGGCTCCTGATTGGGCAACTTGACCGGGCGTCCGTCGGAGCCGATGCCGCTGGCCCACGTCAGATTGGTGACGAATGGTTTGGCCAGAAGCAGCTTACCATCGGTGCGGTCGAAGACGTAGAAGAACCCGTTGCGGTTGGCCTGGATCAGCAGTTTGCGCGGCTGCCCCTGCCAGGCGGTGTCCAACACCACGGGAGTTTCCGTGGCATCCCAATCCCACAGATCGTGCGGGGTGGTTTGGTAGTACCACTTGAGCTTGCCGGTCTTGGCGTTGAGGGCGAGGATGCAATCGGAATAGAGGTTATCGCCCAGACGGTCGTCGCCATAGTATTCCGCGCTCGGATTGCCGGTGGGCCAATAGACTGTATCCAATCGCGCGTCATAGGTGCCGGTGAACCAGGTGGGCGCACCCGGGTGTTCGATGCCTTTGCCTTGCCAGGTCTCCGCGGCTGGCTCGCCGGGTTTGGGCACGGTCCAGAATCGCCAGACTTCCTTTCCGGTGGACTGGTCGAATGCCGCCAGGAATCCGCGCGCGCCGTGTTCGCCGCCGCCGGTGCCGGCCACCACCAAATTGCCCACGGCGAGCGGCGCGGAGGTTGTGAAATAGTTGAGATGCCAGTCCGCCATCTCCGTGTCCCAGACCAATTCGCCGGTAAAGCGGTTCAACGCGATCAGGTGGGCATGGTCGGTGGACATGAAGACCCGGTCGCCCGCCGTGGCCACGCCGCGGTTGGTGCCTCCCGCGGCGGCGGAAGGTAGACCGGGGGTGGGCGGGCGGCGGTAATGCCAGATTTGGCGGCCGGTGCCGGCATCCAGGGCATAACACTCGTTGGCAACGGAGACGTACATGATGCCGCCCACCACCACGGGCGTCACTTGGAGGCGCCCCGCGTTGGGCAAGGTGAACATCCACTTGGGTCCCAATCGCGCCACGTTAGCCTTGGTGATCTGGGCCAAGGTGGTGTAGCGGTTGCCGCCTGGGTCGCCATTGTAACCGGGCCAATCGGTGGTGGAAGTAACTTCGCGAAAGCGCTCGCCGGCGCGGCGCAACAGGTGCACGCGGTTGTCATCGGTGCGCAACTGCAAATCGTCGAAACCCTGGTTGAGGATCTCCCCCTCCAGGGTCTTGCCGTCGGTGGTCAGGACTTTCTCGCGCACCACTTCGCGGCGGCGATCGCGCGGCTGCAAGCTGCGCAGGAAGCGGGTGAGCGGTTCCATTTCGGCGTCGCCGATCTGGCTTGGGGGCATGCCCTGCCCCGGCAGCCCGGCGCGAATCAGAGTCGCCAACTGCTGGTCGTTGCGCGCCGCCAGGCGGCCGCGAATCGCCGGACCCAGTTCCCCGCCGTTACCGTCGGCCCCATGGCAGCGCGCGCACCGGCCCTCAAAGACTACACGCCCAGGGTCGGCATCCTGCGCCGGCAGAGTCGAAGTGAGGAATAGTGAGGTGAAAAGAAAGGTGGAGACACGCATAAGAGGATCTCCGTCAATACTACCGCGAACGGGGAAGCCGGCGAGCGCGCCGCGCCAGGAATAGCTCACCAGCACGCCCGAAGCTGCGCTTCGCGGGCGAGGATGGATCGATCCGCGTGTCGCGCGCCAACAACGTGGCCGGCGGCTCTTGGGGGAGTCTGCCGGGACCGTTAGGGAGCGGTCGCCAACATGGCCTTCCAGGAGTCTTCATCGTGTCCGACGCTCAGGCGATTGGCGCAGCGAATCAGGGGCAGGCGCAGCAGTTTCGGGTCGCGCTCGACGCGTCCCAACACTTCCGTCTCGGAAAGCTTATAGTATTTCAGCCCGGCGTCAATGTATGCCTTGCCTTCGCTGTCGAGCAGTCCGGCCAAACCGAAGCGCTCTATGAATCTCCTGATTTCGCCGGGCGCAAGCGGTTTCTGCTTCAGATCCACCATGTGGATTGTCACGCGGCGCTCTTTGAAGAAGCGCTCGGCGGCGCGGGTGGCCTGCGAGTTCTTCAAACCGAAAATCTGCACGCGCAACATACCTGAGCGTCAGCCCTGCCCCACTTCGCTGCCCAGCACGATGCGCGCGCCGTCCACCAGGATGGGGCGCTTGATCAGGTTGGGATGCTGTGACATCAGTTCCAATGCTTCGGCGCGCGAGGGCGGGGCATCTTTCATGTTGCGCTCGCGGTAGAGCTCATTCCTGGAATTCAGGAATTCACGGTAGTCGCGGGTTCCAATCAAATGGTCGAGCACTTCGACCGTGAGGCCCTTGTTGAGATCGACTTCCTCAAACTGGACGCCTTTTTCGCGAAGCAAACTCTTCGCGTTGCGGCAGGTGGTTCAAGAGGGCTTGAGATAGAGCGTCATGGTTATAGCCATTTTAGATCTGTGTAGCGCTCCCCCGTGAGGTGCAGGAAGAGCGGTTCCAGCGCGCGGAATTCCTGGCCGTTACAGACTACCGCGCCGTCGTTCGCCAGCGCCGTGATGTCGCCCTGCCAGACCAGTTTGCCGGGCCGTGTAATGATGGCCACTTCCTGGCAGACGCGCTCCACGGTTTCCAGCACGTGACTGGTAATGAACACGGTGCGGCCCTGTTCGGTGAAACGGCGCAGCCATTGCTTCATCAGGGAGACGCCCGCGGGGTCGATGCTTTCGAACGGCTCGTCGAGGAACAGCACCTCCGGCCGATGGATCACGGCGGCCGCGAAGGCCACGCGCTTGCGCATCCCGGTGGAGTACTCGGAGAGCGTCTTCGAAGTGTCGGTGAGTTCCAGCGCCTCCAGTAATTCCGTGACGCGCAGGCGCGTGGTGGCTTCATCCAGGCCGAACATGCGCGCTACGAAGGCCAGGAACTCGTGGGCGTAGAGCGGTTCGAACAGGCCGAGCGTTTCCGGCATCACTCCGATGCGCCGCTTGATGGCGGCGTTATCCGCATTGAAGCGCTGGCCCAGCAGTTCGATCTCGCCGGAGGTGGCATCCAGCAGGCCGGTCATGCAACCGATGGTGGTGCTCTTGCCCGAGCCGTTGGGGCCGAGGAAGCCGAACATGGTCCCGGCGCGCACCGCAAGCGAAAGGTTCTCGACGGCCAGTTTCTGGCCGTACTTCTTCACCAGGTTGGTAATGCGTATGGCGTCCATCGGTCAGCTTCTTCCTTCCACAATGGCGAGCAACTTCTCGCGGCGGTTTACAAACACGGGTCCGGCGGATTTCAAAGTTGCCAGGTAGAATGCCAATGCGAGCGCGGGCAGCGGCAGGAACATCCACCAGGATTCCAGCGATACCAGGGCAGGCTGAAACTTGTACAACAGACGCGGCAGGAACATCGCGATGAGCATGCCGCCCATCAGTAGGATGTTGCCGCCCAGCGACAGATCGTTGCCAAAGTTGCTGTTGTAGTTGCCCTTCCGCGGATTGAATAGCGTCACCCAGATGCCGAGCGCGTTGAGCACGAACAGTCCCGTAAACCCGGTGCAGAACAGCATGAGGAGCATGCGCGGATCGAACGGGTACGGCACAAAGACGATCCAGGCCAACAGGGCAATGGGCAGCATCGAAGCGCCGATGGTGACGGCGGCGTAGCTGCCGGCGCGCAGCGTGGCGGCCGGGTCGGTGGGCAGCAGGAAGTAGCGGCGAAAGGCGCCCCCGACGTAGCCGAACTGATTCACGGAGATGCGCGAGGTGCCCAGGAAGGTCGCCATCGGAAACGTGCCCAAAGCGGCGATCAACAGGCTGTGCGGACCCATCCGCTGGCCGGTTTGCCAGGTGAGAAAGGCGAGCAGCGGCAGCGAAATCAGATACAGCGTCCGGGTCCGGCTGTTGCGGCCGTAAAAGCGCAGCCAGTGGCCCACCAGCGGACCCATTTGCGGCCCGAAGAGAGCGCCCACGCGGTCGAACGGGCTGTCCCAGACGATCTTGACGGATTCCGCAACCTGGCGCCGCGGCGGGCGCTTTTCCAGCCACACCAGAAGCGCGGCCAATCCGGCGATCCAGGCCACGATGATCGCGAGGCCATACACGCCAGCCGCATCCGGGTGAATCATCGCCGCAGCCGCGCCGAACGGCGGCGTGTACTGAAGACGCTGCACCACGGCGGGCAGAATCGCGGGATTCTTCTTCATCAGCGGAGTTGCCACCGATGGCAGGAACGCCAGCGACATGATCAGCATGAGCAGGACGGGTGCGCCGCCCTTGCGCTGCATCATCTGGTCGATGAAGAGGCCCACCACGCGGGCCAGCAGGTAGTTGGCGGCGAAGAGCAGCAGGACGGCGATAAGCCCGAACCAGAAGCTCCCCGCGCCCATTACGTAGAGTCCCACCGCCAGACCGAGTTGCAGGGCGAGGAACAGAAACCAGAAGGGGTCGAGAATACCAGTGAGGTGACGCGCCATGCGGCGCTCGGGCGCGGCCAGCGGATAGCGCCGCAGTTCCGTCTCGGAGAAAATTGCGCTCATCCCGAAGCCCAGAACATTGGCGGCCAGCACGGCTTCCAAAAACAGCACCGCCAGTACACCTTGTGCGATCTGCTCCGCCTTGCCGCTGCGCACGGCGAGCATCGCCGCGCCGAACCCTCCGCTGGCAAGCAGCGCGATCAGCATCACCAGCAGCAGGTAGCCGGCCAGAAAAAGCGCGATGCGTCCGTTGCGCGAGCGCGTCTTGGCCCACAGCAGCTTGTAGCGCAGCTTGACGAGTTCGCCGATGGGAGCGATGTTCATACGCGGTCGGCCTCCATGGTTTTGAGCGAGGATTCGAGGTGGCGGATCAGCGGGCGGCCCTCCTTTGCGAAGCGCTTGTCGCGAGCCCAACGGCCCAGCGCGTAGGCCCAGGTAACAAAGAGGAAGGATGCCAGCTTTCCGCGGTAGGACATAACAGGTTGGCAGGCGGCAGCGCCTGCCCCACAATTACGCCGCCGCCTCGGTGGCGGCGTTGAACTTCACGCTGACCATGCGGCTCACCCCCGGCTCCTGCATGGTGACACCGTACAGCGCCTGCGCCGCTTCCATCGTCTTCTTCGAGTGCGTAATCACCACAAAC
>JANYAH010000272.1 GCA_025361425.1 Candidatus Solibacter sp.
CTGCAACAGGCACACATCGATCTCGAGCGCCTTCGAAGTGAACAACTCCTCGATTTCGCCGAGGAAGACCGGCGTATAATCGGCGCGCCCCTCCTGCACCGCCTGGCGCACATTGCTGCCGATGAACAGAGCGTTGTGCCGGAAGTGGCCCTCGTATTCCGGCAGAATATAATCGGCGATTCCCATGGTGGCCAGGTGGAGCACCTCCACGTCTTCGAGTTCCGGACCGCGGCGTGTCAGCGCCTTCACCAGTTCCACGGGCTCCGCGCAGCCGTTGTGCACGTAAACCCGCTGTCCGCTGCGCAGCTCCGCCAGCGCCACATCCGCGGGCATGATGCGCGACCGGTAATCTCCAATCATGGGCGCCTCCCGCGCAAAATATAGACGCCGCGCGCCAATTCCGGACATTTCTCAATCGCGCCTTCCACCCCATATTTCGCGAGTGTCAGCACATAGGGCAGGATGGCCTGCGCCACCGCCACGGACGCCGAGCGCCCCAAGTCTGCCGTGAAGTTTGGCACGCAGAAGTGGGTGACTCCCTTGTAGACGAAGGTTGGTTCGGCGATGGTGGTGGGCCGGCTGGTTTCGATGCACCCGCCCTGGTCGATCGCCACGTCGATAACCGCCGACCCCTTCTTCATCTGCTCCACCATGGCGCGCGTCACGACGTGCAAGGGCCGGGTCCCGGCCACAAGAATCGCCCCGATCACGACGTCCGCGGCGGCCACCGCTTCGGCGATGGCATCCTCATCGGCCAGGCAGGTTTCCACCGCGGGCACGTGCTCCATCATGTGGCGCAGTTTGTGGGGGTCGCGATCGAATGCCATCACCCGCGCGCCCGAGGCGGCCGCGCTACGCGCCGCCGCGAACCCAGCCGCGCCCGCTCCCAGCACTACCACGCGCGCCGGCGGCACACCCGGCGTCCCGCCCAGCAGTATGCCACGCCCGCCCGAACTTGAGCGTAGCAGGTGCGCCGCAATCGGCACCGTCATCTGCCCCGCGATCTCGCTGATGGCCGCCAACACCGGCAGCCTTCCGTCTTCCTGCTGGATCACCTCGCACCCGATCGCCGTCAGGTTTCGCTCCGCCAGCGTTTCCACCAGGCCGCTGTCGGCCACCGCCATGTGGTAAAACGCCAACAGTACCATTCCCGGCGGGCAGCAGTTGAGTTCCGCGCCGGTGGGCCGCCCGATCTTGGCCAACAGTTCCGCGCGCCCAATCGCTTCCTCCGGCGAATAGGCGATTTGCGCTCCGGCCCGCAGGTACTCCGTGTCCGTATACATGGCGCCATCGCCCGCGCCCGTCTCTACCCATACCGCGTGCCCCGCGCTGCACAAGCGCCGCACCACCGGAGGCGTCAGCGCCACCCGCCGGTCGAATGCCCCCCGCTCGCGGATAATGCCGATGTTCATTTCACCGCCGTCAGGGGTGAGTACACGTCCACGAGTTGCGCCCGGATGGCGTGCATCCGCCCTGACATCACTTGCAGAATGGCCCGCATGAACCAGAAGCCGAAGGCGTAATCCTCCTCGCAGGCGTGCCGCAGACGCTCTCCGTCAAAGGCGAGCGCGTGCACTTCTTCGAGAGACCGCGCTTGAAACTGCTTCCCGTCGCGATCTCGCGTCACCGAAGACCAGCCGAGCACTTCGCCCGCGTAGAGCGTCGCTACCCGCACCGGACGCCCCGGCGAGATCACTTCCAGCGCCACGTTGCCGCTAATCAGAAGGTAGAAGAAGCTGGAATGGTCGCCCTCGCGAAAAATCAATTCCCCCGGACGAAACTTCACTTCGCTCGCCATCGCGCTCAACCGCGCGATGTGGTCGGGCCAGAAGCCCTGGGTGAAAGAATGAGATTGTAGGATGGCGGTGATGACGTCGTTGCTCATGAGCACCTCTTGCAGGTGGTGGCGTAGAATTGCCCCACAGCACTATATTCGGATCTTTCGTTCTGGAATGCAACCGGAGCGGGGGCTTCGCGGTTTGGTGGTTTCGCGCGAGAGGCCCACACGGGCGAGCGACGGTGTACGGTTGCGAAACGCTACCTGCGATCGCTTTACCCGCAAGTTTCTTATCGAGCTCGCCTGCATCCGCCATCGGGAGCCTGCGCGCGGATCGAGCGCCATGATGATCATGATGAGACCCCGAAGCGCGTCGACGGACTGCACGCGAGATTTTGGCGTCGCCAAGATTTGTGCGCCGCTGTTCACGGTGGGCCCAATTCCATATTGCAGGCGCCCGTTCATTGCGAAGAAAACGAAGGCCCCCCTGGCGCGGTCCGGCGCATCATCCCGGACACGTTCGGGAAGAATGGCGCCGAGCGCGTTACCATCGCATCGAAAGCAAGTTGTGGGGCAGACCCCTGGTCTGCGCGGGACGCCTCATAACGCTGCCGGCACCGCTGGGGCAGCACCTTGCAGCGCGCGAGCAGACCGACGGGGGCGGCGGCCGCGGACCACGGGGTGCGCCCCACATCGCGTGGCATCTATTTCGTCGAGACTACGCTAGCTAGTGTCCCGTGGCAGGTCACGGTGAACCCGGCCCCCAGGGACGTGGCCTTACTCTGCCGCCACCTGCTAGACTCATGATTCCGGCAAATGGCAGCTATTCCTGAATCGGCAAAGCTCTTCATGTCCGGGCTCATTGAGCGGGCACGCAAGCTAAAAAAGACGATCGTGTTTCCCGAAGGGATGGACGCGCGCGTACTGGAGGCGGCGGCGCGTCTGGCGCGGGAGGGCTTGGTCAGGCCCGTGCTGATCGGCGCCCGGCCCGCGAATGCGCCGGAGGGTGTGGAGTTTGTGGATCCGGCGAACTCGCCGCTGGTGAAAAAGTACGCCGCGCTGTACTACGAGCGCCGGCGGGCCAAGGGGACCACGCAGGTGGAGGCGGCTGTGATCGCGAAGAAGCCGCTGTACTTCGCATCGCTGATGGTGGGGGCGGGCGATGCCGATGGCAGCGTCGGCGGCGCGGTCAACAGCACGGCGGAGACGGTGCGCGCGGCGCTGCACGCGGTGGGTGTGCATCCAAGGGCGCGGCTGGTTTCGAGCGTCTTCATCATGGCGTTGCAAGATCGCGCGCAAGGCCACAACGGGCTGATTGCGTTTGCCGATTGCGCCGTGGTGCTTGAACCCAACGCGATGCAGATGGCGGATATTGCGATCGCCACGGCGGAGAGCACGCGGGTGCTGATCGACGCCGAGCCCGTGGTGGCGCTGCTCAGCTTTTCCACCAAGGGCAGCGGGCGAGGGCCCATGGTCGACAAGGTGGTGGAGGCCATGGAGATCTTGCGTGCCCGTGCGCCGGAGTTGAACGCCGATGGCGAATTGCAGGCGGACGCCGCCGTGGACCTGGTCGTGGGCAAGAGCAAGGCGCCGGGATCGAAGGTGGCCGGCCGCGCCAACACGCTGGTGTTCCCCAGCCTGGAATCTGCCAATATCGGTTACAAACTGGTGGAGCGCTTGGGCGGGGCGATGGCCATCGGGCCGTTCCTGCAGGGGCTGGCGAAGCCGGCCAACGATCTTTCGAGAGGCTGCTCGGCGGAGGATATTTTCAATGTCGCGGTGGTGACCGCCCTGCAATCGGAGGCGGACTGACGGCGCCACGGCCATGTTGCCTTTCCGGTTGATTTACCACGAACGCTACGATCTGAACCTGGGGGAACACGTCTTTCCCGCCAAGAAATACCGCTGGCTGAAAGACCGGATGCTGCGCGTCCGTTTCGCCGCGCCCGAAGACTTCGTGGAGCCCGAACCGGCCACCGACGACGACGTGCGGCTGGTGCATGAGGCGGATTACGTGGCCAAACTGCGCAGCGGTACGCTGAGTTACCAGGACATCCTGCGGCTGGAGATCCCCTACTCGCGGCAGATGGTGGAGGCGTTCTGGCTGGCGGCCGGCGGGTCGGCGCTGGCGGCGCGCCTGGCGATGGAGGACGGCATCGGGTTCAACCTCGGCGGCGGATTTCACCACGCGTTCCCGGGCCACGGAGAGGGGTTCTGCGCGATCAACGACATCGCCATCGCGGTGCGGCGGCTACAGGCCGACGGGCGAATCAAGCGGGCCATGGTGGTGGATGTCGATGTGCACCACGCCAACGGCACGGCGGCGGTGTTCGCTGACGATCCATCGGTCTTCACGCTTTCCATCCACCAGTTCAATAATTATCCGAGCGAGAAGCCGCTTTCGAGCCTGGATATCCACCTGGCGGACGGCACGGGGGACGCGGAGTACCTGCACCGGCTGGGCAACGGATATCGCGCGGCCCTGGCCATGTTCCGCCCGGAACTGGTGCTGTACGTAGCGGGGGCCGACCCTTATGCGGAAGATCAGTTAGGCGGGCTTTCGCTGACGTTTGAAGGGTTGATGGAGCGCGATCGCCTGATAATCCGGACGGCGTTGATGCAAGGGATTCCGGTGGCGGTCGTGCTGGCCGGCGGGTATGCGCAGAGCGTGGAAGACACGATCACGATTCACGCGAATACGGCGGCGGTGGCCAAGGATGTCCTGGAAAAGGTTCGCGGCAGCGGCGGGTGGCGCGCCTAGCGGCTTTGGGGCACAATCCCGCCTGTGCCGGCGGGGCAACTGGCCACGGACGCAGCGCCGCCGCGCGACCGGCCGACGGCAGTTGGGCTCCGGGCTTACACACCTTTACTCCCAAGCCCGCAACTTGCTCCGGCGATGGGAGTTTAGACACTTTAGAGGGTAAACGATGCGCAACCGAGTGGTACTTGCGCTGGCTGCTGCGCTTTGTCTGGCCGCGGTCCCGGAAATTTCCGCCTACGCCAAAAAGAAAAACGCCGAGGGATCCCGCCAGTTTCAGAAACAGCTGACCAACGATCAAAAGATTCTCCAGGCGCTCAACCGGCTGACCTATGGCCCCCGTTCCGGCGACGTGCGGGAAGTCAAGTCGATGGGCCTGAAGAAGTGGATCGACCGGCAACTCCATCCGGAAAATATCGCTGAGAACCCGGTGCTTGCCGGGAAGCTGAGAACGCTGGACACGCTGACGATGTCGGGCAGCGAACTGGTGCGGAACTACCCGACGCCGCAGATGGTCCGCCAGATGGTCAACGGGCAGATTCCCTTCCCCGCGGATCCGGACCGCAAGCTGATGCTCACCAAACTGATGCAGAAGTATGAGCAGCGGCAGGCCAAAGGCGGGGACGCGGCAGCCGGGCCCAACGTGGCGAACGCCCAAGCGTTGGGTGATCTGCTCAGCTCACAGCAACTGCGATCCATGCGCCAGGGCACCGCGCAGCAACGGCTCGCAGCTTTCCACGCGATCCCCAAGGAGAAGCAGGACGATGCGATCGGTGCGATGCCCCAGGGACTGCGCCAGGGACTATTCGCCATCGCACCGCCGGAACTGCGCCGCCGCTTGGAAATGGCAAATGGTCCGCAACAGATGATCACGCGGGATCTCTCCGAAGGGAAGCTGCTGCGCGCCGTCTATAGCAACCGGCAATTGGACGAAGTGCTGGCGGATTTCTGGTTCAACCACTTCAACATTTATCTGGACAAGGGCGCCGACCGCTACCTAGTCACCGAATACGAACGCGAAGTGATCCGCCCGCACGTCCTGGGCAAATTCAAAGAGCTGCTGGAAGCCACCGCCAAGAGCCCGGCGATGCTGTTCTACCTGGACAACTGGCAATCCGTCGGGCCGGATGCCCCGCAGGCGCGCGGCAAGAAGGGCGCGCGCGGGCTCAACGAAAATTACGGCCGGGAATTGCTGGAACTGCACACGCTCGGCGTGGACGGCGGCTACACCCAGGCGGACGTCACCGAAGCGGCGCGCTGCTTCACCGGCTGGACCATTCTGCAACCGCAGCGCGGCGGCGAGTTCGCCTTCAACAAGCGGGTGCACGATGAGGGCGAGAAGACCGTCCTCGGCGTCAGGATTGCGGCCGGCGGCGGCATGAGCGACGGCGAACAAGTGCTCGATATCGTGGCCCACCACCCCTCCACCGCGCGCTTCATTTCGAAAAAGCTGGCGATGCGTTTCGTGGCCGACGAACCCCCGGCTTCGCTGGTGGACCGGATGGCCGAGACTTTCCGCAAGACCGATGGCGACCTGCGCGCCGTGATGAAGACCATGCTGGAGAGCAAGGAGTTTTTCAGCGAAGGCGCCTACCGCAGCAAGCTGAAGAGCCCGTTGGAAGTGGTGGCCAGCGCCGTGCGTACGGTCAACGCCGAAGTGGATTACGCCTTCCCGCTGGCCAACCAGGTATCGCAATTGGGCCAGCCCCTGTACCGTAAGCAGGAGCCCACCGGCTATTCCAACTCCAGCAAGGAGTGGCTGAATTCGGGCGGCCTGCTGGCACGCATGAATTTCGCCCTGCAACTGGCCGATAATAAAGTGCCGGGCGTGAAAGTGGACACGAACCAGGCGGCGCGCCCGGACGCTTCCGTTGCCGCAATCGCCCTGGGTTCGCCGGAGTTTCAGAAGAGGTAAACATGCCGACTCGCCGATTCTTTCTACGTAATTCCGCCCTCGCCATGGTCGGTGTGGGCGCCGCACCCCTGTGGCTAGAACGCGCCCTGCACGCCGCCGACGCGCCGGGAGCGCGCAAGAAAATCCTCGTCGCTATCTTCCAGCGTGGCGCCGCGGACGGTCTCAATGTGGTGGTGCCGCACGGCGAGAAAGCCTATTACGATCTGCGCCCCACCATCGCCATTCCGCGCCCCACCAGCGACCCGGGCAAGAGAGGCGACACCGCTCTCGACCTGGACGGCTTCTTCGGATTGCACCCTTCGCTAGCGCCACTCAAGCCGTTGTTCGACCAGCAGCATCTGGCCATCGTCGATGCCGTGGGTTCCCCGGACCCGACGCGATCCCACTTCGACGCGCAGGACTACATGGAATCCGGCACGCCCGGGCGGAAGGCCACCGAGGACGGCTGGATGAATCGCGCGCTGCCCAAAGCGGCGGGCAAGGTGTCGCCGCTGCGCGTGGTCGCGCTGGGGCCGGTGCTGCCGCGGGCTGTGCGGGGCAGCGTGCCGGCGGTGGCGATGCAGACTATCGAGGGCTTCCAGGTCCGCAACGCGGAGGCCGCGAAGCAGTTCGAGCAGATGTACAGCGCGGCCAAGGACCCTCTCATGCAGGCTGCCGGACGGGAAACCTTCGAGGCGGTGGCCATGCTGCAAGCCATCCAGCGACGGCCGTACACACCTGCCGCCGGCGCCGATTATCCGCGCGGGCGTTTTGGGCAGAGCCTGCAACAGATCGCGCAATTGATCAAGAGCGATGTGGGCGTGGAGATGGCGTTCGCCGATATCGGCGGCTGGGACCATCACGTCAACGAACTCGGTCCGCGCCCCAGTGAAGGCGTGCTGGCCAACCTGCTGCGCGAATACGGACAGGCATTGAGCGCCTTCTGGAAGGACATGGGCGACCGCATGAACGATGTGGTAGTGGTCACCATGAGCGAGTTCGGGCGCACCGCCAGGGAGAACGGCAATCGCGGCACGGATCACGGGCACGCCAACAGCATGTTCGTATTGGGGGGCGCTGTCAAAGGCGGCAAGGTCTACGGCAAGTGGCCCGGCCTCGAAAGAGAGCAGCTCCATGAGGGCCGCGACCTGGCGCTGACCACCGACTTCCGCGACGTTCTCGGCGAACTGGTTGCGCGGCACCTGGGCAACCCGTCGTTGAAGACCATCTTCCCGGGATACGACCCCAAACTGCTGGGGCTGGTGTAGCGGCCGCCACCGATTCCCTCAAAAACGATTCCCCAAAACGGCTGGAAACGGAGGGGCCGGCTGCTTCGCAGGTTCCAAGCCTTGCGGGGCTGGCGTTCAGTCTGCCGCGGGCTCTGACCCGTGCGGCTTTCCCCCTACACGCTCAACGGCGATCCCGTTTTGGCGAGGGCCAGAACTTTGTCGTCGAACTCGAAGCCGGCGGTGCGGGGCTTATGGTTGCGGATGTACCACTTATAAGTTTCCTTCAAGCCGGTCTCGAAGGGGGTCAGCTTCATCTTGAGGACGCGCGTTACCTTGCCGATGTTTTCGGTGATCGGCGGAAGGTCGTAATACTCGCCGAAGTAGAAGGGCTCGGTGAAGACGCTGCCGCCGGCCTGGGCGATGACGTCGCGGGGCACGCGCACCAGCGTCGGCTCGACATTGGCCACCTTAGCCAGCGTCTCGACTAGTTCCACCTGAGTCAGCGGTTTGGGATCGCCGATGTTGAATGCCTCGCCCACCGCGCGGGGCTCGTCCATGGATTTGATCATGGCCAGAACCAGGTCGTTGACGTAGGCGAACTGCATCAGGCGGTGGCCGTCGCCAGGGATGATGATCGGGCGGCCGGCGCGCAAGCGGTCCCAGAGGAACTGCTCGCGGTAGTAGTTGGTTCGGGGTCCGTAGACAAAGGTCGGGCGGAAGGTCACCACGGGGAGACGGCTGGTGGCGTGCATGCGGAAGAGCAGGCGCTCGGTGGTGGCCTTGTGGCCGGAATAGGGAATGGGATGATAATCCGGCGCCAGCGGGTCGCTTTCCTTGTGATTCAAGCCGTCGCCGTAAGCGGCGACACTCGACATGAAGATGTAGCGCGAGATGCGGTCTCCGCAGGCTCGAACGGTGGCCTCCACCTGGGCCGCGGTGGTGCCGCGGTCGAAATCGTATACATTGTCGAATACTACGTCGAAACGGCGGCCGGACAGGACTTCGCGCAGGGCTTCGGCGTCGTTGCGGTCGGCCATCAGGTTCTCGACCCGGCGTGCGAAGTCGTGCTTCGGCTTGCGGTGCAAGACGGCAACGTCGTGGCCTGCCTTAAGCAACTCCTCCACCAGCAATTTGCCGATAAAGAGAGTCCCTCCGATTACCAACACTTTCATAGGAGCTCCCAGGCACAAAACGCGACGGCACGAAAATAGGTTTCATTCCGCGCCGGCGCGTCTTTCAAACAATACAGCGACTAGTCGTAATATTCCAGGCCCAAATGCGTGATCAGGTCCTCACCACGCATCCAACGCAAGGTGTTCTTCATCTTCATCAACTGGATGAAGATGTCGTGCTCGGGGTAAACTTCCGGGGCATGCATGGGCCCCTTGAAATAGAATGACAGCCATTCCTGAATGCCGCGCATGCCGGCGCGCTGGGCCAGATCCATGAACAACACGAGGTCCAACACCAGGGGCGCGGCCAGAATGGAATCCCGGCAGAGGAAATTGATCTTGATCTGCATGGGGTAGCCGAGCCAGCCGAAGATATCGATATTGTCCCAGCCTTCTTTGGCATCGCCGCGCGGCGGGTAGTACTCGATGCGGACCTTGTGGTAGAACTCCTTGTACAGGTCGGGATAAAGGTCGCCCTGCAGGATGTGCTCCAGCGCCGAACTCTTAGTGACTTCCTTGGAACGGAAAGATCCGGGTTCGTCGAGAACTTCGCCGTCGCGATTGCCGAGGATATTGGTGGAGAACCAGCCGTTCAATCCCAGCATGCGGGATTTCAGGCCGGGCGCGATCAGGGTCTTCATGAAGGTCTGGCCGCTTTTGAAATCCTTGCCACAGATCGGCAGATTCACGTCGCGGGCCAGTTCAATGAGGGCCGGCATGTCGGTGGTGAGATGGGGCGCGCCGTTGGCGTAGCCGACGCCCGATTTAAGCGCGGCGTACGCATAAATTTGGCTGGGTGAGATTTCGGGATCGTCCTTCTGGAGGCCGCGCTCGAAATCCTTCAGGGTGGCGTGGACGGCGGCAGGCTGGTGATACACCTCGGTAGATCCGCACCAGATCATGGTGGTGCGCGCCACGCCGGTGCGCTTCTGGAACTGGCGGATGTCGTCCATGACCATCTCGGCATGCTCCATCTTGGAACCTTCGGCCTTGATATTGGGGCCCTTGATGCGCTTGACGAAGTTCTGGTCGAACACGGCCTTCATGGGCTTAATGGCCGAGAGTGGCGCCTTAACCTGCTCGAGCAGAGCGGTTTCCAGGACGCCCGCCTTGGTGGCCGCTTCGTAGGCGTTATCCTCGAAAATGTCCCAGCAGGCGACTTCGATGTCCGACATTTTGGCGAGCGGCACAAAGTCTTTAATGGCGGGGCTGCGGCCATCGGTCCGCTTCCCGAGCCGGACCGTTCCCAATTGCGTGAGGGAGCCGATCGGCTTCCCCAGACCAAGCTTGAAGGCTTCGAGCCCAGCGATGAAGGTGGTGGTTACCGCGCCCATGCCGGGTATCAAAACACCCAGCTTGCCCTCCGCGGGCGCAATCTGGACGCTATCTTTATTGGACAAATGCTTCTCCTTTAGACTGAAATGCTATAATACCAAAGCCATGCGAGAGCGCGCGACGGCCACATTGACTACGGTTGTCGTAGATGACGAAGTACTAGCCTGCGACGAACTTTCCTACCTGCTACGCGATTTCCCCGAAAATGAAGTAATTGCAAGGGGTTCCAACGGTTTAGAGGCCGTGGAATTGATCCAGAAACTGGAGCCGGAGCTGGTATTTCTGGATGTCAATATGCCTGGGCTGGATGGTCTCGGGGTGGTGCGGCGCCTCAAGGAAAAAGACGTCGAGTTGCCGCATTTCATCTTCGTGACGGCCTACGACCAGTACGCGGTGGAGGCCTTCCGGCTGGATGCAATGGACTATCTGCTGAAGCCCGTGGAGCGCGGGCGGCTGGCGGAAACCATCGAGCGCGCCCGGCGCGCCATCCAGGAGAAGAGGGCCCCGGAGGTCGCGGCGGCGTCCAAGAACGCACCCGCCTCCGCGCCGCGAACCAAGCTCTTAGTGCGCGCCAACAACCGCAACTTCATTGTGGACGCCAACGACGTGATCTACGCCACCATCGATAACGGGCTGATCACTCTGGTGGCCACCAATCTGGAAGGTCACTCCAACTACCGCACCATCGAGGATCTTCAGGCAAATCTGGACCGGGAAATGTTCTGGCGGGTGCATCGCTCTTACCTGGTCAATATCAACCGCATCAAAGAAGTGGTGCCCTGGTTCAAATCGAGCTATCAGCTCCGGATGGACGACAAAAAGCACACCGAAGTTCCGGTTAGCCGGGTGCAGACGCGGCGCCTGCGGGAACTGTTCAAGCTGTAAACCTCACAACCACGGAGACTCTCCGGTTTCTGGTGTCATAGCGGTCCTTTGCATTGAATGGCCGCTGATCCGCGTACCCGCGCACCTCCACGACCTGCTCCGGACGCACCCCGTAGGAGTGAAGCAAGCGGCGCGCCGCGTTGGCGCGGTCCGCCGCCAGTTCCCAATTGCTGTAGCCCGTGGCAGGGCCCGCATTGCGGAATGGCTTGGCGTCCGTGTGGCCTTCAATCACGAGAACGTTGGGCAGTCGCGCCATTTCCTTGGCCAGAACGTGCAGCAGGTTCTCCCCCGCCGCCGTGGGCGCCGAGCTGCCGCTCACAAAGAACATCCCCTGCTCGGTCTCGAGCAGGTCGATGCGCAGCCCTTCGCCGGTGACGCTGAACTGCACCTGGTCGCGCAGGCGGGCGAATTCCGGCATGGCGGCAAGCGCCTGTTCGAGTTGCTTGCGAATATCCGCCATGTTGTTGCGGTCCACCACGAGCCCCTCGGCCGAATTGTTGACGGGTCGGGCAGCCTGTGTGCGCTCAAACGTGCGCGGATCGGTAAAGTAGCCGCCGATTGACGCTTTCACTTTCGGGCTGGAGTTCATCAACCACAGCACGATGAACAGCGCCATCAGCGCGGTCACGAAATCCGCATAGGCCACCTTCCATGCGCCACCGGAGCGGCGGCTGCAGGAGCGGCGAATGCGCACACCTACCTTGGGCGCGATGTCTTCAGGCAGGCTGAGCCTGGGCATCGGCCTCCTCTGGGGTGTTGGGTGGGATATTGGGCTTTGGCACCGGTGGAATTTTGGCCTCCCGTTTGATGGTGATCTCCATATCCTGGAAGGACGGGCGCAGTTCCACCGGCACCGAGCGGCGCGCGTACTCTACGGCCAGAATCGGTGAAGCGCCGCGGGCAAATGCCACGATGGCAATGCGCAGCACGTGGAGCAACTGCGCCTCCGCCTCACTCAACTTTTCGAGGCGCGCCGCCACCGGTCCCACGACCCCATAGCAGAGCAGAATTCCGAGGAACGTCCCGACCAGCGCCGCCGCTACCTTTTGCCCTACTAACTCGGGAGCGCCGCCGATGGCTTGCATGGTAATGACCACCCCGAGGACGGCCGCCACGATGCCCAGTCCGGGAAGCGCTTCGGCCACCGAGTGCAAAGCCTCTACCGGTTCCTGGCGGCCTCGGCGCTGTATCTCGATATCGAGGTCCATCAACTGGTCGAGCTCCGAGGGCGTGGTCACGCCGATCACCAGCATGCGCAGCGAATCGCAGACGAAGTCGCGGGTGGGCGGGTCTTGCAGAAACTCTGGGTGATTGGAAAAAATGCGGCTGCGGTCCGGGTCTTCCACATCGTTCTCGAATTCCACGATGCCGGCGCGCTGGATAAAGCAGAAGACCTCGTACAACATGCGCATGTTGCGCAGGAACACTTGCGGAGTGCGGGACGGCGGGTGGAATGCCGCCAGGCAACCGCACCCCATCTTGCGCATCACCGAAGGCGGGTTGGCCACCATGACAATTCCGGCGGCGGCGCCACCCACAATCAGCAACTGCGCCGGTTGATACAGAACCCAAAGGTTCCCCTTTTCCAGCAGAAAGCCGCCGAGCACCGCGGCGAAGACTGCGACAATACCGATGAGAGGGTACATGAACTTTCGGTCCTCATATCGGCTGATCGCGCGAAAGTTTGAAGGAGTGGAGGGAATGGGTGGGCTAGAAAGTCCGCCCCACGGGGACTGGTATAATTTCTAACCGGGACAGGCCAGCGGCCCACCGAGGGGGCGGAGCACCCATGTCGGATCGCGGATTTTTGTTTCTGTTCAGCGTGTTGACGGTCGTCGCCGCGGCGGCAACGGTCGCCTACCTGGTAGCTACCGGACAGGCCGCCACGGTGGATGGTCTGTTCCTGACGCTGACGGCTCTGTTGCTAGCCGTGGGCTTTGCGATGTACCTGGCCTACTTAATCGGCCGCGCGAGGCAACCGGCTAAGCCTGCCGCACCGGCACCCAAAGCCGCCGCCAGTTCGGCGGAAAAGCCGGCGGCGGTTCAGAGCTAACGTCGAAGTGGGATGGCCTCCCGGCCTGTTGTGATGGGCTGTCGCGAGTCGAAGGCCCATCCAAACAGGCCGGAGGCCTGTCCCACATTGCCACCTACTGCTTGCCGGGGGCCGCAGCTTTCTTTGGGGCGGGAGTCGCCGTACCGGCTTTCGCGGGCGTGGCCGATTTCTTGGCTGGAGCAACCGGCGCGGCGGGCGGCGGGCCGAAGCGCTTGATGGTCGCGCCGATCAGCTTCACCGGCGTACGCGGCTTATCGTTGCTGTCCTTGGCGACATGCGCGATCTTGTCGACCACATCCTGTCCGTCCACCACCTGGCCAAAGATGGTGTACTCGCCATTGAGCGAAGCGTACGCCGCGTCGGTGATGAAGAACTGGCAGGCGCCGGTATTCCTTTGACTGAGGCGCGCCAGACCGAGCATGCCGGGCTTGTCGTACTTCAACGTGGGGACAATTTCATCCTTAATGGTAAAGCCGCAATTCCCGGTGCCATCGCCCTGCTGTCCGTCGCCGGTCTGGATCATGAAGTTCGGAATCACGCGATGAAAGTTCAAATTGGCGAAGTAGGGACGCTTCACCATGGCGCCGCTCTTGTCCTTGGCCGCCTTGGTGCCGCGCGTCAGGGCGACGAAATTGGCCACCGTACCCGGAGCCTCCTTCTCGAACAACTGCGCCGTGATGGTGCCCATCGAGGTATTGATGATCCAGTAGAGTCCCGGGGGACGATCGGGCGTAGGCGCTTCCTTCTTGGCGGGCACAGCGGACTTCGCGGGTGCGGTGACCGCCTTCTTGGCGGGCGCAGCGGACTTCGCGGGTGCGGTGGCCGCCTTCTTAGCAGGGGCGGGAGGGGCGGTCTGGGCGAACGCGCCGATGGTGATCATTAAAAGAAAAGACAGCCGTTTCATCTGATTCTCCGTAAGTCCTATTCTATTCTAAAGACGGGTGCCGATTCCATGCGTCGTTTGATCCCGATTCTACTCTGCGCTGCCGGTCTGCTGGCGGCCCAACAGGTCACGGTCACAGTACTGGCCACCACGGACCTGCACGGCAACCTGGTGCCCGTGGATTATGTGACGGGCCAACCAGTGGCGCGCGGCCTGGCCAAAATCGCCACTCTGATCCGCCAGGCGCGCAACGGGAACGCCAACACGCTGCTGATCGATTGCGGCGACACGATACAGGGCACGCCGCTCGAAGGCGTCTACCAATCGATTGCGCGCAGCGGCGGCGATGCGGTGGGCCACAGACCGGCCGCACCCCTGGCGGGCGACCCCATGATGCGCGCCATGAATCTGCTGGGATACGCCGCCATGACGGTGGGCAATCACGAGTACAACGTGGGGCTGGCCAACCTGGCGAAGGCGCGGCAGGACGCGAAGTTTCCCTGGATCTCGGCGAATACGTCGCTGGCCAGGCGCGGCGCCGAACGCGAGTTCGCTCCCTACATCGTGAAAACAGTCGGCCGCGTGAAGGTGGCGGTGATCGGGATTACGACGCCGGAGACCCCCATGTGGGAGCGGCCGGAAAACCTGGGCGCGTATCGCTTACTACCGCCCATTGATGCGGTACGGGGCGCCATGGCCAAACTGAGGCGGCAGGAGCGGCCGGATGTCATCGTGGTGGCGGCGCACGCCGGGCTGGGGCGCAATTTCGAGACCGGCGCTCCCGAAGAGCCGGCGGGAAACGTGGTGTATGAACTTGCGCAAAAGGCGCCGGACCTGGATGCGATCGTGTTCGGCCACTCCCACGCACAACTGGAAGGCTATCTGGTGGGCAAAGTGCTGCTGGTACAGCCGAAGAACGGGGGCGCTTCGCTGGCGCGCATCGATTTCACGCTGGAACGCCGGCCCGCGGGCGGATGGACCGTGGTGTCGAAGAAGAGCCGGCTGATTGCGGTGACCGCACAGACCGCGACGGCGCCAGATCTGATGGAAATGGCGAAGCCCTATGCAGAAGCGGCCGAACGCTACCTGAATACTCCGGTGGCCGCGTCGGCGCGCGAACTTAGCGCGGCGCGCGGGCGCGACGAGGATACGGCGGTGGTGGACCTGGTCCAGCGCGTGCAGCTTTATTACTCGCAGGCAGACGTATCCTTTACAGCGCTATTCGACCCCCGTGTGCGGATTCCCAAAGGCCAGGTCACTGTGCGCCAGATCGCGGCGCTCTATCCTTACGACAACGAACTGATGGCCATCGAGGGCACGGGCAAGATGGTGAAGGACGCGCTGGAGAATGCAGCGCGCTACTTTTCTCCGAACGGCATGCCGGGTTTCAATTACGACATGGCCGAAGGTGTGGAATACCAGATCGACCGCTCACGGCCGGAAGGCGACCGCATCGGCAGGCTGCGCTGGCGCGGCAAGCCGCTGGGGCCGGAGCAGAAACTGCGCATCGCGATCAACAGCTATCGCGCTGCGGGCAGTGGCGGTTACACCATGTTTCAGGGCGCGAAGGTGGTGTGGCGCTCCGGTGAGGACATCCGCGACCTGGTGATTCGGTATTACACGGAGCGCAAGTCGATCCCGGGCGACGCGACGGGAAACTGGAACATTGTGAAGTGAATGTCTCACGCCGAGATGCACAAGGCGGAGCCTTATGCCACTATTTCCTGATGCCTAATTCGGCCTGCAACTGGCGGAAGGCAGCCTCTTCGTAATTGGTCTTCAGGCGCGGCTTGCCCTCGGGGTTGGTGTCGCCGGGGCGCGGAGCTTCCTTCTTCAGGGTCCGCCCCAGCAGAGTCGTGGCTTCATTGTCGGCCGAGTTGCGCGCCAGCGCGGCGCGGAAGCTGTCGGCGGCAGCGGTGTACTGTCCGGCACGCCAGAGGGCGGCGCCCAGATTGAAGTGGTAGTCCGGGTCGGCGTCGTCACCCTCCAGCGCTTTGCGAAAGCTGGATGCCGCGGCCGTGTAGTCCTGACGTTGCGCTTGTACGACGCCCAAATCGTTATAGACCTCGTTGAGTGGAACGGCGGCAGCCACCAGTTGAAAAGATTGTTCGGCGCCCTTGAAATCGCCATTGGCAAAGCGGCAGAGGCCGAGGAAGAACTGGGCTTCCAGGTAGTGCGGGTCGGAATGGGCCACGCGTTCCAGCCATCCGGCGGCCACCTTGTAGTCCTTCTTTTCCCAGAAAGTCTTGCCGAGTTGGAAACAAGGCTGCGAGTAGTGCGCGTCCAGCCGGGCGGCTTGGGTAAAGTAGCGGTGGCGCTGCTCGGGTGAAGTAGAAAGTAGGCCGCGTACGTAGCTTTCGACCGCATCCAGACGCACCGCCGGACGCGCCTTCATGAACTCCCGTTCGTCGGGAGCGGCCTTGGGATTCAGCCATTGCAGCGTCTGCCAGCCCAGATGCACGGCCAGCGAGCCAAGGTCTTCGAGCGCACCGAGTTCGCTGTAGACGGCCCCCTGCCGGGTGTGTTTCAGATCTAAAATGCGCGCCGTGATGCGCAGCGAACCTTTGGATTGCGAATTGCCAAGTTCGGCCGGCAGCAATTCGTAGAAGCCGTAAACCACCTGCGAGGCGTCCAGGGATTCGCCGACTTTCAGTATCGACGCGTGCGTCAGTTCGGCGCCGGGACGCAGCGAGAGACGGCGATAAGCCTCCATGCGGTCTTCGCGGTCCAGCACGAGCACGCCTTCGGAAGCCAGCGAATCGCGCACGCTTTGTGCGATGCTCTCGCCGACCCAATCGAGATTGGCGGACTTGGCGTGATTGAAGAAGGAAAGCACCAGCGTCGTTTCGGCGCGCAGTGCGCCCGCGAAGAGTAGTGCAAGGGATAGGATGCGCCGCATGTACCTTCAGTTTAGCAGCGGCCTCGGAAAGGGCCGCCGGGGAGGGCAGGCGGGCCCAGAGGGCACCCCGCCTGCGCACGAGAGGCCAGGATGCCTGTCCCACCGAAGCACGTTTACATGGCAAATACGAGTCTGGTCTTGGTCCCGCCGATGCGGATTTCCTGGATGCGCGCCTTGCCATCGTTGTTGACATAGCGCACCACAGTGGCGTCGAACTTAGTGTCGCCCTCCTCCACGTGAACCTCGCTTTCGGTTTGCACTGTACCCTTGCGGATTACGGCCTTCTGGCCGTTCACCTCAAGCTGGTACTCGCCAGCCTTCAGTTCAATAGTGCCTACCATGGTCGGCTGAGACAGCGTCACGGTGTAGGAGCGCGCACTAGCTACGGCCAGACCGGCCAACAGGAACAAAGACAGAACTTTCCTTATCATCGTTTTCGTTTCCCTCGCTGTTCGTTGCGCCTTCTGCCGCGCCATCTAACGGGCGGCAACAGGCTGAGTGATTGTTACTTGTTTAGCAAACTCCCGCTTACAGGGAATGATACGAACGAAAGCGAGAAAGGTTCCGCTGGTTGTCACACGGAAGGCGAAAGAAAGTTTGCGACGCTGTCCAGCGCGGCTTGGCGAATGTGAGGCGCATCACCGAAACCCTTTAGCCATTGAAGTTCGCGCTCCCTGCGAAACCAGGTGATCTGCCGCTTGGCATAGTGCCGGGTGTTGCGCTGCGCGTAGAAAACCGCATCGCGCGGGCTGAGTTCGCCCTCGATGAGCTGCATCGCCTGCTTATATCCGTGGGATTCGAACGGCTTGCAGGCGGGCGCGAAACCGAGCGCGAGAATGCCCCGCACCTCTTCCACCAGACCATGCTCGAACATCCAGGCGCAGCGCGCATCCAGCCTGGGATTGAGCGTCTCCCGATCCGGTAGCAGACCGAGTTTGAGCGTGCGATAACCGGTCAACGCGTCGCGCCCCTGCTCGAAAAGCCGGCTGACGGGCTGGCGCGTCAGCAGACAGATTTCGAGCGCGCGAGTAACCTTGGGGACGTCATTCGCGTGAATCTTCCGCGCCGCGGCGGAATCGAATCGTCTAAGAAGGCGGTGGAGCGAGGCCGGGCGCCGGGCCTCGCGTGCCGCCAAGCGGTCGCGCAGCGGCTGATCGCGAGCCGGTCCGTCAAAGAGGCCTTCAAGCAGTGCGCGCAGGTAAAAGCCCGTGCCTCCGGCCAGAATCGGGAGCCGGCCGCGGGCGGAGATTTCCGCCATGGTAGCCCGCGCCAGGCGCGCGTATTCGCCAGCGGTGAAGAGTTGGTTTGGATCCAGGATATCGATCAAATGATGGGGAATACCGCGACGCTCGGCCAGCGGCAGTTTGGCAGTGCCGATATCAAAGTGGCGATACACCTGGAGAGAGTCGCAGTTGACAATTTCTCCGTTGAACTGTTCCGCAAGCAGAAGGGCGAGGTCGCTCTTTCCGGATCCGGTGGGGCCGGCGACTGCAACCAAGTTTCGTTCGGTTGCGTCTGGCTGTATGGAGTGTGGGTTTTTTGCGGTCAAACCCCGTTATACAATAAAAATATGGTTTTCGAGCCTCGGCGGGGATGCCGCGCGGCCGAAAAGAGAGTAAGGTCATGATTCGTTCCGCCAAAGCGCTGCTGCTCGCCGTTTCCCTGGGTTGCCTCATGTTCGGCCAAACCCCGGTTGAAACCCCGAAGACGCCGGACAACAAAGCCGGCGCATACTACAACTTCGCGATGGGCCGGGTCTACGCGGAGCTGGCTCAGGCTTACGGCAACAAGCCTGACTACCTGACCAAGGCCATCCAGCACTACCAGGATGCCCTCAAGCTG
>JANYAH010000373.1 GCA_025361425.1 Candidatus Solibacter sp.
TGGGCGGTGCGGCTTTCGGGGTGGTTGCCGGAATTGCATGTCTGTCTCAGTTGCGGCTGCCTGCTGGACGACCCCGAATCACCCGAGCGGGCGTTCTTCAGCCGCGACCGGGCCGGTCTGATTTGCGGCCATTGCCGGCGCGCTTCGGGCGCGGGCAATAGCTGGGAGTTGAGCCGGGAATCCAGGGAAATCGCCGGACAGATTTTGCGCCAACCGGTGGCGCAACTCGGCGAGACCAACTGGACGCAATCCACTGCCGTGGATTTGCGCCGCTTCCTGGTGCAACAGATGGAGTCCCACGGGGAACGGCGGCTGATCACGGCGCCAATGCTGGAAGGTTTGACTGGATAGATGCAATCGTTTCAACAGATTATCCTCACGCTGAAGCAGTACTGGGCAGACCGGGGCTGCATCATTCAGGAACCCTACGATACCGAGGTCGGCGCCGGCACCATGTGCCCGGAAACCTTCCTCCGCGTCCTCGGTCCCGACCCCTACCGGGTGGCCTACGTGCAGCCCAGTCGCCGCCCCGCCGACGGGCGCTACGGGGATAACCCCAATCGGCTCTACAAGCATTCCCAGCTTCAGGTGATCCTCAAGCCCGCCCCCTCCGACGTCGTCGAGCTCTATCTCGGCAGCCTCGAAGCCATCGGCATCGATCTCAAACAGCACGATCTCAAGCTGGAAGAGGACAACTGGGAAGCCCCCACTCTGGGCGCCTGGGGCATCGGATGGCAGGTCATGCTGGACGGCTTAGAAATCTCGCAATTCACTTATTTTCAACAGGTTGGCGGCATTGACCTGGATCTGGTTCCGGCCGAGCTGACCTACGGACTCGAACGCCTCACCGCCTTCCTCCAGGCGAAGGACAGTGTCTACGATATTGAGTGGGCCCCCGGGTTCAGCTACGGCGACGTGCGCTACAAGGACGAGTTGCAGTATTCGGTCTACAACTTCGAAATGGCCGACATCGGCACCCTCTGGAAACTCTTTGACCTCCATGAGGGCGAGGCCACCCGCCTCATCAAACTCTACGACCCGAAGTCGGGCGACAAGAAGCGCTTCCCCCTGCTCCCCGCCTACGATCAGGTGCTCAAGTGCTCCAACATCTTTAATACCCTGGACGCCCGCGGCGCCATCAGCGTCACCGAGCGCGTCGGCGTGATTCAGCGCGTACGCAAAATGGCCGTCGCCATCGCCGCCGCCTGGACCGACCAGCAGCAGGCAATCCCGGAGCTGGCACAGTGACCCTCCCTATTCTTGTAAGACAGTCTGAGTTGATTGTGGGGCGGACCCCCCGGTCCGCGGCCGACGCCCCCGTCGGCCTGCTCGCCCTTTGCCTGTTCCCCCTGGAGGCCGCCCAATGAGCGCCCTCCCCTTCCTGCTCGAAATCGGCACTGAGGAAATCCCCGATTGGATGATTCCCACGGCGCTCGAAAATCTGCGCCTCTCTTTTGAGAAGTTGGAAATTCCGCACGAATCGGTCCGCCTCGATGCCACCCCGCGACGCCTCGTGCTGCGTGCCGAAGGCCTGCCGGCCCGCCAACCGGATTCTGTGGAACGCGTCCTGGGTCCGCCCAAATCGGCCCCCCCGCAGGCGGTCGCCGGATTCGCCCGCAAGCAGGGCATCGAGCCCGCGGAGATGAAGGTGGAATCCACCCCCAAGGGCGAATACTACACCTACCTGAAAAACGTGCCGGGCCGCAACATCCTCGATATCCTCGCCGATGCCCTCCCCGGTGTGATCCTCGGCCTCTACTTCCCCAAGACCATGTACTGGACCGGCAAGGGCGGTCCGCGCTTCATCCGGCCCATCCGCTGGATCGTCGCCCTGCTTGGCGAAAACATCATCCCCTTCGAACTCGCCGGCGTGCGCTCCGGCGCCCTGACCAGCGGCCATCGCCGCCTGGGTGCGCGCGAGATCGCCGTCACCACGGCGGATTACGAACAACGCCTCGGCGATCACGGCGTGGTCCTTTCCTCCGAAGAGCGCCGCAACCGCATCCGCAACGGCATGGCGGGCATCCGCATCAAGCCCGATGACAAGCTGCTCGAAACCCTGGTCTATCTCACCGAATGCCCCATGCCCATTCAGGGCAGCTTCGATGCGCAGTTTCTGGAACTGCCCGAAGAGGTGCTGGTCACCGTCATGCGGCACCACCAGAGATATTTCTCCGTGGAGGATTCGGAAGGCAAACTGGCGCCCGCGTTCGTCGCCGTGATGAATATCCCGAGCGACCCCGAGGGCTTCGTGCGCCGCGGTAACGAGCGCGTGCTGCGCGCCCGCTTCAACGACGCGCGCTTCTTCTGGGAAACCGACCAGAAGAAAGCGTTCGCCGGCCGCAAGCTGGATCTCGCCAACGTCACCTTCCAGGCCAAACTCGGCAGCTATCTGGCCAAGACCGAACGCATGATGCAACTCGCCCGCGAACTTGGCGGCGATGCCCACGCCGTGCGCGCCGCCGAACTCTGCAAGATCGATCTCACCACCGAACTGGTCAAGGAATTTACCGAACTCCAGGGTGTGGTTGGCGGTCTCTATGCGCGCGTGCAGGGCGAAAGTGAACCCGTCTGGCAGGCGATCTACGATCATTACAAGCCGGAAAGCATGGAGGACGCCATCCCGCGCCACCGCACCGCGCAGATCGTGGCGCTGGCCGACAAGCTGGATACCCTCCGCGGCTGCTTCGGCGTGGGACTCATCCCCACCGGATCGCGCGACCCCTTCGCCCTGCGCCGCGCCGCCCAGGGCGTGGTCCGCATCCTCATCGAAGGCCGCTTCGAACTTTCCCTGCTCGATTTCCTCTCCGGCAGCCCCGGGCTGATTCCCGACGAAGGGCTGCGCGCCTTCTTCGCCGAACGCGTGCGCTACTACTTCAAGGACATCCGCGGCTTTGCTTACGACGAAATCAATGCATGTATGTCCGCGAGCGTTGGGTGGGGTAACCTGGTGGATCTGGAAGCGCGCATAACGCGCGTGCGCGGCCTGCGTGCCAGCCCCGATTTCGAACCTCTCGCGGCCGCCTTCAAACGCATCGCGAACATCCTGGAGCAGGCCAAAGGCACGGGCTTCATCGCTCTGCCTTCCGGCCTCAATGAAGCCCTCCTCGAAGCCGGCCCCGAACACGAACTCTACCAGGAATTCCGCCGCATCGCCGGCCAGCCCATCGAAAACGCGATCTCGCGCCTGCGTCCCAAAATCGATCTCTTCTTTGACAAAGTGTTGGTGAATGCGCTGGACCCGGCGGTCCGGCAGAATCGGTTAACCCTGCTGCAAACAATCTTGGCGGAGTTTTCCACTATAGCCGATTTTTCTGAAATCGTTACTAATTCATAGGAGCAATTAAGCATGACGAAGAATGTCTACTCGTTCGGCAACGGAACCGCCGACGGTGATGGAAAAATGAAAGATACGCTCGGTGGCAAAGGCGCCGGGCTGGCCGAAATGTGCCGGGCCAAGTTGCCGGTGCCCCCCGGCTTTACCATTTCGACCCAGGTGTGCAACATCTACTTCGACAACAAGTTCACCATACCGGCCGAAATCGACGCGCAGATGATGGACGCCCTCAAAAAGCTGGAAGGCCGCATGGGCCAGAAGCTCGGCGACACCTCCAACCCGCTGCTGGTCAGCGTGCGCTCCGGCGCCAAGTTCTCCATGCCCGGCATGATGGACACCATCCTCAACCTCGGTCTGAATGACGAGACCGTCGAAGCCGTCGCAACCAAGAGCAACAACCCGCGCTTCGCCTACGATTGCTACCGCCGCTTCCTTCAGATGTACGGCGCCGTGGTGCTCGAAGTCTCCAAGCACGATTTCGACGAAGTCTTCGACGGCCAGAAAAAGAAGGCCAAGGCCAAGCTGGATACCGAACTGACGGCCAAAGATTTGCAGGAAGTCATCGTCGGCTACAAAAAGCTGGTGCAGAAAAAGACCGGCAAACCGTTCCCGCAGGACGCCCTCGCCCAGCTCATTGGCGCCCGCGATGCCGTGTTCGGCTCCTGGTTTAACGACCGTGCCAAGCATTACCGCAAGATGAACCAGATCCCCGACGATCTCGGCACCGCCGTCAACGTCCAGGCCATGGTCTTCGGCAACCTCGGCGAAACTTCCGCCACCGGCGTCGGCTTCACCCGCAATCCCGCCACCGGCGAAAAAGCCTTCTACGGCGAGTTCCTGGAGAACGCGCAGGGCGAAGACGTGGTTGCCGGCATCCGTACGCCGCACCCCATCTCCGAGCTCGAAAAGTGGAATTCCGCTGTCTACAACCAGCTCAAAGACATCACCACTTCCCTGGAAAATCACTACCGCGACATCCAGGATTTTGAGTTCACCATCCAGGACGGCACGCTCTACATGTTGCAGACCCGCAACGGCAAGCGCACCGGTCCCGCCGCCGTTCGCATCGCGGTCGAGATGGTCAAGGAAGGCCTCATCAGCAAGAAGGAAGCCATCCTGCGCGTCGATCCCCAGCAGCTCGATCAGCTCCTCCACCCCGTGCTCGACCCCAAATCCAAGAAGGAACTCACCCTCCTGGCCAAGGGTCTGCCCGCTTCTCCCGGCGCCTCGGTCGGTACCATCGTATTCTCGGCCGACGATGCGGTCATAGCCTCCAAAACGTCCCCCGTCGTGTTGGTCCGCAAGGAGACCGTACCCGACGACATCCACGGCATGGAAGTTGCCAAGGGCATTCTCACCGCGCGTGGCGGCATGACCAGCCACGCCGCCGTAGTCTGCCGCGGCATGGGAACCCCCTGCGTCGCCGGCGCCGAATCCTTCACCGTCAACGAGCACAAGAAGGAAGTCTCCGTCACCGTCCACGGCAAACTGGTCACGCTCAGGGAAGGCGACTGGATGTCGCTCGATGGTTCCACGGGCGAAGTCTTCGCAGGCAAGGCCAACACCATTGACGCCGACCCCTCCTCCGGCGTGTTGAAGACCTTCATGGAATGGGCCGACGAATTCCGCGGCAAGTTCGGCGTGCGCGCCAATGCCGATATCCCGCGCGACGCCAAAACGGCGCGCAAGTTCGGCGCCGAAGGCATCGGACTGTGCCGCACGGAGCACATGTTCTTCGCCGAGGACCGCATTGAGCACATGCAGGCCATGATTCTGGCGCGCGACGAAGCCAGCCGCCGCAAGGCCCTGTTGAAGCTCCTCCCCATGCAGCGTAAGGATTTCGCCGGCCTCTTCACCGCCATGAACGGCTTCCCGGTGGTCATCCGCACGCTCGATCCGCCGCTCCACGAGTTCCTCCCCAAGCGCGAAGAC
>JANYAH010000304.1 GCA_025361425.1 Candidatus Solibacter sp.
AAAGTGGCCCAGAGGGCGCTCCGCCGCCAAGATTGGCCCCACTGAGGGCACACCGTTTATGCTGGGGGGATGACCACTATCGCCCTCACCATCGCTGGAAGCGACCCGAGCGGGGGCGCGGGCATTCAGGCGGATCTGAAAACCTTCCACCAGTTCGGCGTCTATGGCGAAGCCGTGATTACTCTGCTCACGGTACAGAACACGGTGCGCGTGTCGCGCGCGGTGGTGATGCCGCCCGGGCTGGTGTTGGAACAACTCGCCGCCGTGCTGGAAGACATCCCGCCCGGGGCGGCCAAGACCGGCGTGCTGGGCTCGGCGGAAATGGTGGAGGCGGTCGCGCGTGCCGCCAGAGATTTCACCTTCCCGCTGGTGGTTGACCCCGTGATGGTCAGCAAGCACGGCATGAGTCTGCTGCCTTCCGTGGCGGTGGCGGCCATCCGCGAACTGCTGCTGCCGCGCGCCTTTCTGATCACGCCGAACGTTCCCGAGGCGGAAGCGCTCACAGGCCTGGCGATCCACACTCTGGAAGACATGCGCCGCGCCGCCTGCCGGCTGCGGGAACTGGGCGCGCGCGCCGTGCTCATCAAGGGTGGGCACTTGGAGGGCGATGCTACGGACCTGCTCTTCGACGGCGCCGCGTGGCACGAATTCCCGGCGCCGCGCGTGGCCACTTCGCATACCCACGGCACGGGCTGCACCTACTCCGCGGCCATCACAGCCGGCCTGGCGCAGGGGCTTGTGCTGGCCGTGGCGGTGGCGCGCGCCAAGCGCTTTATACACGAAGCGATTCGGACCAACCCCGCACTGGGGCAGGGTTCCGGACCGGTCAATCATCACGCCAGGGTCGAATGAAGTTTCCGCAACTGCCGGCTACCGCCATCAAGAGTGCGGAGATTCCGCTGCGCTTCGAACCCGGCGCCACGCGTTCTACCGGCCTTCAACGTCGCGCTTCCAGTATTCCAGCGCGGGCCCCTTCAGACCGCCCGGCCCGGCGGTCACGGCGATTTTTCGCAGCCCGTCCATCTCTTCCGCGCCGAACGGCTTGAAGCGTTGCGCGAACCACACGTCGTCATCCAGTTGCCCGCTGGTGCTGGCGCCGAGCGCCGCGCAATGAATCGGCGGATTCAATACGTATTTCAGACACTCCTCGGCGTTCATCACCCGCAGCAGGAAAGCGTTGCCGAAAACCTTAATGGCCTGAATCGCGATGCCGCGCTCCACCGCCAGGGGAAGCACCTCTTTTTCGAAACTCAAATAGGCCGGGTCGGGCGGCGTGCAGCGGCATCAGGATGGAATCCCACTTGTCGTAGGCGCGCAGCATCGCGAGGTGCACCTTGGGGTCGTGATGGCCGGTGAATCCGAAGAAGCGACATTTGCCCGCCTTCCTGGCGGCTTCGAAGGCTTCGATCGCGCCGCCGAGGCCGAAAATGCGGTCCACGTCCGCCTGCTTCTGGATAGCATGCATTTGCCACAGATCGACGTGATCGGTCTTCAAGGCCCTGAGGGAAATATGCAGTTCGTCCTCAGCCTCTTTCCTGGTTCGCTTGATGCACTTGGTGGTCAGGAAGACGTTCTTGCGGACGTCTGAGAGAACGTCGCCATACACCTCTTCGGAATGGCCGTCCCAGTACGAGTGCGCGCAATCGAAGTAATTGAGCCCCAGGTCGTAGGCGTGGCGCACGTTCGCCCGGGCCGCTTGCTTGTTCCGCAGCAGCGCCAGCCGCGCTCCGCCTTGGCGCTCGATGTGCGGGAATTTGTGGACGACCTGAACGCCAGGTCGGGACGGTCGCCGAAAGCTAACCGGCGCCGGTCGCCCAAAGCGAAGTGAATTAGCCCATCTGGTCGCCGCACATCTCGATCACCTCGATAGCCACCTCGATCGTTGACCGCCAAAGTCAAGGGTTCGCCCCTTCAGAGACCGATACCTACGAGTCCGGGCAACAATGCGACTTACCTTTCGCGTTACTGAACACCTTTATTAGTCGTGGGGCGGACCCCCTGGTCCGCGGCCGACGCCCCCGTCGGCCTGCTCGCACGTTGGGTTCTTCGCTGTTTCAAGTTGACGACGTGGATGATAGCCGGGATGCGGCTGTGGGTGGCCCAGAAGTACCACTTGTTGAGGAAGGATTCGGCCTGGTCTGGCGGTTGATTGAAGAGGTCCTGAAAGACAAGGCGGAACTGGTAGGCGCGGGCGGTTGTCAGGTGGGAGTTGACGACATCTAAGTCGTCGAACTGTTCCCACTGGCGGGCGGTGAGGTTCTCGGGGTTCTTGAGCCAGACGTAGCGGCTGCCGATAAGTTCGGGATGGTCTTTGCGTTCGAGGCGGCGGACTTTCTCGACGGCGCTGTTGACCAAGCTGACGACATGGAATTTGTCGAAGGTGACGG